>CAINOO010000001.1 GCA_903851535.1 uncultured Chlorobiaceae bacterium
AATATGGAACTCTATCTGACAGGCATCATTCTCAAGCCGAAAGGGTTGAAGGGTGAGGTGAAGGTGGAGCCGATTACGGATTTCCCTGAAAGTTTTCTCTCCCGCAAGGAGTATTACGCAGGGGTTTCCGTCGATTCGGTCGAGCAGTTAACGGTACAAAAAGCCGCTCTTGGTGGAGGGTTTGCATGGTTGTTCTTTGAAGGGGTTGACAGCATGGAAAAAGCTGAAGGGCTTACGGGCTGGAAACTGTTTGTTGAAGAGAGTCAACTCTTGCCTCAGCCGCCTGATCGGGCCTATCTTCATGAGATAACAGGGATGAAGGTTCTTGACCGAACCTGTTGTGCAGTTGGCATCATTACCAATGTTCTTGCCATGCCCGCCCATGATGTCTATGAGGTGCAGGTCGGCGAAAAAAAGATTCTGCTGCCAGCGATAGAACAGTTTGTTGAGGAGTTTAATCTTCGTGAACGGTACATTGTTGTTCCAAGATTTGATGAATTCCTGTAAATGGTTGTGCCTGAAAACCCTTTTGAAATCTTTCTCCGCTCATGAGTGCCATAAGGATTGATGTGATTTCCGTCATTCCCGGTTTTTTTGATTCGCCGCTTGACAATGGATTACTAAGCATTGCTCGCAAAAAAAAACACGCGGAGATTCACATACATAACCTGCATGACTATGGATTGGGCAGGTATAAACAGGTTGATGATTCGCCATTTGGCGGTGGAGCTGGAATGGTGCTTCGTCCAGAGCCGGTATTTGCCTGTATAGAAGCACTTAAAGCTGAAAGAGAGTATGATGAGGTGATTTTTTTCTCACCGGATGGAACGTTGTTTGAGCAGTCGATGGCAAACAGGTTTTCACAGGTGCAGAACCTGATTCTTCTCTGCGGTCACTACAAGGCTGTTGATGAAAGAGTCCGTCAGAATTTGATTACCACGGAGATCTCAATGGGTGATGTTGTTGTTTCTGGCGGGGAGATACCGGCACTGTTTTTTATGGATGCTCTCGTAAGGGTTATTCCCGGTGTTCTTGGTGACAGTGAGTCAGCGCTGACCGACTCTTTTCAGGCAGGAATCCTTGACTGTACCTATTACACCCGTCCAGCGGAATTCAGGGGAATGAGGGTGCCGGAAGTTTTGTTGAAAGGTCACCACAGCAATATTGAGCAGTGGCGCAGCGAAAATGCCCTTGAGAGAACACGGGAGCGCCGTCCGGATCTTCTTGGTCAAGATAGTTTAGAATTAAAGAAAAAATAACGTAAATAGCATAGTTGTCATGGATCAGTTAATCAGGTTGGTTGAAGCCACTCAGGCAGTTACAGATTTTCCGGAAATTAATCCGGGTGATACCGTCAAGATTCAGTTGAAGGTTATTGAGGGCGAAAAGGAGAGACTTCAGGCTTTTGAGGGTGTTGTTATCAGCGACAGGGGTGCTGGCGGCAACAAAACCATTACCGTCCGCAAGATTTCTCATGGTGTCGGTGTTGAACGCATTATTCCGGTCAACTCCCCCAACATTGAGAGTGTTACGGTGGTCAAGCACGGCAAGGCAAGAAGGGCAAAACTCTTCTACTTGCGCAAACGTACAGGCAAAGCCGCATTGAAAGTCAAGGAACGCAAGATTGTGGAAAAGGTCTGAGCTTTTTTTCAGCAATCCGGCAGGGCTTTACGGCCCTGCCGGATTTTCATTTTCTGATTTTTTTCTTGCTGCATCCTGCTTCACAGCTTCCTCTTTTTTTTGCTTCCCCTTATTATTACATCCCATGCCGCTGGTCTTGAATAGTTTGGATATTGAACTCTTCCGTCAAAAAATTTTTGACTTTTACCTTTTGCATAGACGGAACTTTCCCTGGAGAGAGACCACCAGCCGGTATGCTGTCATGGTCAGCGAAATCATGCTGCAGCAGACACAGACCGACCGGGTTGTGGGAAAATTCATGGCATGGATGGAACGTTTTCCTGATACCGCCACTCTTGCCTCTGCCTCACTCAGGGAGGTGCTTGCGCTCTGGAGCGGTCTCGGTTACAACTCACGGGGCCAACGTCTGCAAACCTGTGCGAAGGTGATCATGGATCGTTTCGGTGGCGTAGTCCCATCAAGTCCGGAAAAGCTGAAAACCCTTCCCGGAATCGGTGAGTATACCTGCCGCTCTATTCCTGTCTTTGCCGACAATCTCGACGTTGCCGCCGTTGATACCAATATTCGCCGTATCATCATCCATGAATTCACCCTGCCCGAGGATAGCGGGAAATCAAGGATACAGTTTGCCGCAGAGCAACTCTTGCCAAAAGGAGAAAGCCGTGAGTGGCACAACGCCCTCATGGACTACGGAGCGCTCAATCTCACCAGCCGCAGAACAGGAATTCGACCTCTGACAAAGCAGTCGAAATTTCAGGGTTCAAAACGCTGGTATCGCGGCAAGCTGCTCAAAGAGCTGGTAGGTTCGCCACACATTGATCTCGAAGAGCTTGAAGAAAAATACGGTGAATGTCCCTGGGGTTTGCAGGAAATTATAGACGGGCTCGTCCGTGAGGGCCTTGTTGATGAAACGGAAAGCCCATGCCGGGTGGGCCGCAAAACGTTGAGAATCAGGGAGGATCAGAGGTAAACTCGTTCTGGCAGACCCGGTGTGATTCCATCATTGCCCTCCCTGAATGGTTCTGTCGGGTTACTCGGAATTGTAAACCATATTGAGCATATTGTACACCTTGTCGATCTCTGCGGCATAACGCGTGGTAATATCCTTGCGTTTGAGTTTCATTGTTGGGGTCATGTGACCGTTTTCAATGGTGAATGCCGTATCGACCAGCAGGAATTTGCGCACTTTTTCATGAGTGGCAAGCTGCCGTGAAACGGTACGGATGAGCTTTTCAAAAATCTGCAGAACACTTTTGTTTTCAATAAGCTCCTGGTTTGTGGAGGCAAGAATTCCTTCAGCGGCAACAACCTCTTTGAGTTTAGTGAAATCAGGTACAATAAGGGCAATCAGAAATGGTCTTTTTTCACCAATGACAATGACCTGGTCAACAAAAGGGCTTTCGGAAATCAGCTCCTCAATTGGCATTGGAGCAATATTTTTACCACCAGAGGTAACGATGATATGTTTTTTTCTGTCGGTTATTTTCAGAAAGCCATCCCGGTCAATCATCCCAATGTCGCCGGTGTGGAACCATCCGTCCCTTATAACTTCACGGGTTGCCTCCTCATCTTTCCAGTACCCCTTCATGATATTCGGGCCCTTCAAGAGTATTTCACCATCTCCGGCAATCTTGACCTCGACGTTGTTTACCGCAGGCCCTACGGTACCATACTTGATTTTTTCCGGTCTGTTGACATGGGTTACCGGTGACGTTTCCGTCAGACCGAATCCCTCAAGGATCGTGATATCGAGCGCCTGAAAAAACTCGCCAATTTTCTGTGGCAGCGCTGCCCCTCCGGAAACAAAATAACGCAACCTTCCACCGAATTTGCTTTTGATTTTGCCGTAAACAAGCTTTTCTGCCAGTGCATGTTGAAGAGAAAGAAGTTTAGGTGCCATACCTCTCTCATTGATTTCCCTGTGATAGTTTTCGCCAGTACTCAGTGCCCAGTAAAAGATTTTTTGCTTTATGGCGCTTTGTGTTGAAATCTGCTTGAGTAAGCTCATCTTGATGCGATCAAACAGTCTCGGTACCGTAAAGATAATGGTTGGGCGTGCTTCACTCATGTTCAGCGAAATCGTTTCAACACTTTCGGCCAGATAGATGGTTGCACCACAGGAAAAAAGAAGGTAATAACCTCCGGTTCGTTCATAGGCGTGAGAGAGAGGAAGGAAGGATAGTCCGCAATCAGAATCATCAAGACGGATAACTGATGAACAGGATTTAACATTTTCACAAATATTACGGTGTGTAAGCATCACCCCTTTTGGAACTCCCGTTGTGCCGGATGTATAGATGATGGTTGCAACATCGTCTGGTTCTACAGTCGTCCCGTCAAGAATCCACGGTTTTTCTTCAAGAATTTTCTCCCCCATTGCCTTTACCTGATTCAAATCAAGAACATCTTCGATGGCTTCCTCAAGTCGGTTCATGACCACAACAAGTGTCAATTCAGGAAGTTTCTGCCAGATGGAAAGGATTTTGCCGAGCTGAAGCATGTTTGAGACGATGATGGCCTTCGCACTGCAGTTGTTGAGAATGTACTCAATCTGGTTCGCTGGCAGGGAGGGGTAGAGCGGCACATTGATAGCACCAATGTTAAGTATAGCCATGTCAGCAAGATACCATCCGGGCCTGTTTTCCGAAAGAATGGCAACCCGCTCTTTTGACGTAATGCCATTACGTTTCAGAAATGCAGAGAGAGTATGGACATCTTTTTCAAAAGCATCATAAAAAATGGGTTCATACACCCCATTGATCTTCCTTGCAATGGGAAATTTCGAATCTTGCCCTTTGAAATGGTAAAAAACAGAGGAGAAGAGTTCTGGCAATGTCTGGAAATCAGGATTAATAAGTCCCATCAGCGCAAGATTTATTCTTTTGAAAGATATAGCTCAAAGGGAAAGCCGCCAGAGAATTCACCAGAACGTCATAAGTGGGTAATTTTCCTTGACACAGCCCCCCGAGGGCAGTTCATTCCCGGCAAATTCAACGAATGATAAATATTTAACCATACATTCTTATCTTTGCAAATTGTGATAATGAATTTCGATTTTTTTTTAGCCTTGTTTCCGGATTCTTTATGGGATTGACGAAAAAAACCAGCAGTACTCTGGTCGGTTATATCGGTCTTGCTCTTGGCATGGTACTGGTTGTGTTTCAGTTTCGTCAAATTGATTTTGCGGGTGTAATCGGGCGGATCTCCTCAATTGGCTTTTCCTCCGTGTTTATTCTCTTGCCCTTTCTTATGCTTCATCTTCTGGAGACGTTTGCATGGATAAGGGTGTTTCCTCCGGGCATAAGAGGAGTTTCGTTTTCAAAACTGCTGAAAATACAGTTTATAACCGAAACCATATCCATGACGCTTCCAGCCGGAATGGCTGTCGGCGAACCACTTCGTCCTTTTCTTTGTCATCGATTTATCGGAATTCCGCTTCCTGCAGGCGTAGCAAGTGTCGCGGTACGCAAACTCATGCTTGGTGTGGCGCAGGGGCTTTATACCATTATCGGTGCCATCGCCGGTTTTTCACTTCTCCAAACGGTTACCATTCCGCTATTTCCCTTTGCTGTGCTTGGTTATGTTATGGTCGGAGCCGGTACAATTGTTTTTCTTGTTTTTCTCTTTTTTCTTTTTCTTTTGTTTGATGGAAACGCCGCACAAAATGTGCACAGATTTTTGATGTTGGTGCCATTCAAGAAGGTGAAGAGGTGGCTGCTGGCAAAGGAAGAAGGATTTCTTGATACCGATGCGGAGTTAAAGAGTTTCGATACACCCTTTGCCGGCAGACTGCTTTTTGTCTTGTTCATCTATATTCTTGCCTGGTTCATGCTTGCACTTGAGAGTTATATTATCCTGCGGTTGCTTGGTGTCGAACTCTCTTTTTTACAGGTGCTTGCGATGGATACGGCAATTACCCTGCTCCGGGCTCTCTTTTTTTTCATCCCCTCCGGACTTGGGGTACAGGAGCTAGGGTATCGTCTCTTTTTTCAAGCGCTTGGCATGCATGATTTTGCTGATTATGGCGCATTTGTGCTTTTGAGGCGATTCAAGGAGCTTCTCTGGTACAGTTTCGGCTATGGGATCATGTTTTTTTCAGGGGTTCATCTGCGTGATGCAGAAGGGATGAAGATGGGAGAGTTATGAAGAAGAAAGTATTATTTATCTGTGGCTCGATGAACCAGACGACCCAGATGCATCAGATCGCCGGGTTTCTGACCGATTATGAGCAGTATTTTTCACCGTTTTTCAGTGACGGCCTCCTTGGATCTGCAAGTGACCGGGGATTGCTTGAGTTTACGATCATGGGCCGCAAGCGCTCAGAGCGTACACTTGACTATCTGCGTCTCCACCATCTGAAACTTGACATTGGTGGACAGGCATACGCTTATGACCTAGTGGTGACCTGTACGGATCTCATTGTGCCGAAACATATCCGGCGAAAAAAAATTGTGCTGGTACAGGAAGGAATGACTGAACCAGAAACGCTCCTCTATCATCTTGCACGGAACTTCCAGTGGATTCCTCGCTGGATTGCCGGTACGGCCACTACGGGGTTATCTGATGCATACGAAAAATTTTGTGTTGCCAGTGAAGGTTATCGTGATCTGTTTATCCGAAAAGGGGTTAGTCCTGCAAAGATTGTGGTGACCAGCATTCCGAACTTTGACAATTGCGAACAGTATCTGCAGAACGATTTTGCCTGGCGCGATTACGTGCTTGTTTGTACATCGGATAACCGTGAAACTTTTATTTACGAAAATCGCCTCAAAAACATCAGAAAGTATCTGGAAATAGCCGATGGACGTCAGCTTCTGTTCAAATTGCATCCTAATGAAAATATTGAACGGGCGACAAGGGAAATTGAACGCTACGCTTCCGATAGCCTTGTTTTCAGTGAAGGAAAAACCGAAGAGATGATTGCCAACTCCGTGATGCTGATAGCACAGTTTTCGTCTACCATTTTTGTGGCCTCCGCTCTTGACAAGGTTGTGCATTGCAGCCTGCCCCCTGAAGAGTTAAAAGCGCTTACTCCATTACAAAATAAATCTGCGGCAAGAAAAATCGCTGATGTCTGCCGTCAGGTCATCGAGGGTTGATAACAACGTACAACTATGTTATTATGCACACCGTAGCAATAATTCCCGCAAGAGGCGGGTCGAAAGGACTGAAAGAGAAGAATATTTATCCCGTGGCCGGAAAACCACTTTTGGCATGGACTATTTTGCAGGCATTGGCATCGACAAGTATTGAAAAGGTCTTTGTTTCAACTGACGACGAGAGTATCGCAACGGTTGCTTCGGAGTATGGTGCTGAGGTGATTGTGCGCCCATCGGAACTTGCCGGCGACAAGGCAAGCTCCGAATCGGCTCTCCTGCATGCAGCAGGGGTTATTGAACAGGAGTACAAGATGCCGCTCAGCACCATTGTCTTTCTGCAAGCCACCTCCCCCTTGCGAAAACCGGGAGATATTGATCGTGCTGTAGAGCTGTTTTTGGGTGAAGGAGCTGATTCGCTCATTTCTGTCACCAGAGCCGATGATCTTACCTTGTGGGAATCACGAGAAGGGGGCTGGAAGAGTGTCAATTTTGATTACCGCAATCGCGGTATGCGACAGGATCGTCCAACGCAGTACATTGAAAATGGTTCGATCTACATTTTCAAGCCTGAAGTTCTTGTTACTTTTGGCAATAGAATCGGTCAAAAGCTCTCTGTCTGTGAAATGGAGTTCTGGCAGACATGGGAGATTGATAGTGTCGAAGAAATAGATTTGATTGAGTATTACCTGTATAAAAAAAACCTGGCTGGCCGGGATGCAAATCAATAGAACCATTAGAATAATGACGTTATGAATTTTTTTTTATCCACCGATCTTGTTATCGGGGTTAACGAAGCGCTGAAACTGAATGAGCATCTGGCACAATTATCAGTAAAGAAACCTGGCATTATCTACGATGCCAACATAGCCGGGACGCTCTATTTTCAGGAGGTATTGAGGAACATCACCTCGGGATATTCCAATGCCGTGCTCTATTGCAACGAATTCGGCGGAGAGCCTACCTATACCCATCTTGAATCGGTGGCTGAATTTTTTCGGAGTAATCCACCTGACACCATTGTTGCCATCGGCGGAGGCAGTACCCTTGACCTCGGTAAAGGGGTCGCACTGCTTATGACCAACAACGTTCCGGCTCTTTCGCTCAAGGGATTTCCTTCCGGAGTAAACGATCCTCTGCCGCTGGTAACGGTTCCCTCACTTCTGGGCAGTGGTGCCGAAATCAGCTTTAATGCGGTCTTTATTGATGAAGCAGAGGGACGTAAACTTGGTATCAACAGCCGGAAGAATTTTCCCAAAAAAGCTGTTGTTGATCCGCAACTCTCCATGACCGCACCCCTTGAAAGCGTTATTGCATCGGCTATGGACAGTCTCGTGCACTGTGTTGACAGTTTCGGATCACTGAAGCATACCGCTTTGAGCCGAATTTTTTCTGTAGAAGGATTCCAGCGCACCTTTTATGCGTTGCAACAAAACCAGCTTGACCGGGCAGAGTCTCGGCTTGATCTGGCCATTGGCAGTGTTTGTGGCACGGCAGCACTCATGAACTCCGGAGACGGTCCAACCAATGGTTTTGCCTACTATCTCGGCGTAAAACACCGTGTACCGCACGGTCTTGCCGGAGCAATTTTTCTCAAGGAGGTGATGCATTACAACCATCTTCAGGGTTACGAAAAATACGCGCTCCTTAATCCCATGCGTTCAACCCCTTCTCCCAGAGAAGCTACGGTCGAACTGCTTGAAGAGATGGATGAACTCTATCGGCAACTTCAGATTCCCACTCTTGTTCCTTACGGGTATGGTAAAGGGAATGTAGCCGAATTTGCCCGTCATGCATCAGAAGCCCTTAAAGGCTCTTTTTCGGGTAATCCGGTTGCATTTACTGAAGAATCGGCACTGGCAGTTGTTACTCAATTAACCTAAAATAAGAGCGGGATACCTATTATGGCTGGCGCAGAACTGATTGGAAATGAGGAATTGGCTGAAATACAGGAGCTTTTCAGTCACGAAAAGGTCAATTTATACCGTTACGGCGGAGGGAATTACAAGACAAGGGAGTTTGAGGAGAAATTCGCTGCATGGATAGGGGTAAAGTATGCTCACGCAGTCTCTTCCGGTACGGCAGCAATCCATTGTGCCCTTGCAGGTGCAGGCATCGGGCCTGGTGATGAGGTTATTACAACAGCATGGACCTTTATTGCTCCCGTCGAAGCAATCAGTGCGCTTGGCGCTTTGCCGGTACCGGTAGAGCTCGATGAAACCTATCATCTTGACCCGCTTGAGGTTGAGAAAGCTATTACACCTGCCACGAAGGCAGTGGTAGCTATCCCCATGTGGGCCTCACCAAAAATGGATGAGCTTTCTGCCCTGTGCCACAAGCATGGTCTGCTCTTGATTGAGGATGCCGCACAAGCGCTTGGTGCCACATTCAGGGGCCAGAAGCTCGGTACGTTCGGAAGTGTTGCCTCATTTTCCTTTGATGCCGGCAAGACGCTTCACACTGGCGAGGGGGGCATCATTGTCACCAACGACAAAGATATCTATGACCGCGCAGCGGAGTTCTCTGACCATGGCCACATGCACCAGCCCGGGTTACCGAGAGGTAAAGATCCCAGACGGTCAAAAGGGCTGAACTTGCGCCTCAGTGAAGTAACTGCGGCAATCGGACTGGCCCAGCTTGCCAAAATTGAGGTCATTCTTTCGAAATCAAGAGAGAACAAAAAGAAAATCAAGGAGGCAATCCGTCATCTTGACAATCTTGTCTTCAGACCCTTCAGTGATGAAGCTGGTTCACAGGGAGATACCCTGATTTTCAGGGTCAGGGATCGTGAAGCTGCCCTGCAGTTTGAAGCACACCTGACGGAACATGGTTTCGGTACCAAGATTCTGCCTGAAGCACTCGACTGGCACTATGCCGGAGTATGGGGACACCTTCTTGGAGAGTATGACCGGTACCGTGATGCCAATCTTGAATCGCTCTGGCCAAAAACCGGTGTCATGCTGCGTAGCAGTATCTGTCTGAACATTCCAGTGCTTATGGATGAGGTAACGATTGAGAAGCTTGTTCAGGCTATCATTTCCGGTTCAAAAAAAATCGGATAGCAAGAATGGGAGTTGTTAAAACAAAAAAAGCCTGCATTGCGCAGGCTTTTTTTGTGTGAGGCGAAGAGCGGACTCGAACCGCTGTACAAGGTTTTGCAGACCTCTGCCTAACCACTCGGCCACTTCGCCATTACGAGAGTGTTAAGGTAAGAAAAAAGTTATTCTTTACAAATCGGCAAACCCTTATTTGTCGCTTCAACAGATAAACAGTATTATTATCCCTGTATGAGTCGTAGGTGCCATTAACACACGGTTTTTCATCCTCTCACAATCGCCTGTAATACTCATGACTGCTGCCCTCTCGTTTTTATTCTTATCTTCCTCTATTTTTACTGCTTACTTTTGTTGCTTGGCGTATTGTGCGTGATACTCCACTTAAAGCTGAACTCCTGCGTCTCAGGGCTGTTGAAGTTGAGGCCCATGCCGTTGCCATGAAGCTTGAGTCAAAATCCCGGGAACTTGAAAATCTTGCAATTAAACATGCACGGCTTGAAGCCGATGGCATGAACGAGCAGCGCAGCTCATCGGAAAAGATCGCCCTTATGCAGGAGTCAGAATCACGGCTGAAAATCGAGTCTGAAAACCTCTCAAACAGAATTTTTGAGGAGCGGGGCAGGGCAATTGGTTTGGAAAACAGCGACCGAATGACCGGAATTCTCAGCCCCTGCGCGAGCAGCTTGACTGACCGCTTATGAGCGTTTCTGCCACTTTGATGAAGAAGCGCAACGCCAGATAGCACTCCGATGCACGTAAAAAACTTTCAGCAGTATCAGAGTCGTTTGACCAGGTTCTTAAACGTCTGAAAGAGTGACGGGGAAATTTGATGGGACGAGTGGAAGAAATTCGCAAGCTCGGTGCAAAGGTAAGTCGCCAGATACCGCCGGAACTTGCTGCGGAAGTGGAGAGTGATGCTTTCGGGAACGACGAATAATGACTATGATCTCGACTCGTCGTAAGCCTTGATTTCATACTCCACCCTTGCACCCTCATTGTTCAGGGCTACTTTAAGATCATAGTCCATTTGCAGCCCGAACCAGAACTGTGGGGGGGTACCGAAATAGCGGCCCAGGCGCAGAGCAGTCTCGGCTGTTATGCACCGTTTTCCTGCAATAATATCATTGATGCGCCAGAAGGGGATACGAAGATCCTCTGCAATTTTGTTTTCACTCAGATTCATGGGAGTAAGGTAATCCTCAAGCAGAACCGTTCCTGGATGAAGCGGCAACTTTTTTCTGACAAGCATTGATGAATTTCCTCTTGGTAACCTGAATTTGTAATCTTCGAACTCACTATAAAACAGTTTACTACTTTTTTATTGATTTCACCTCTATTATTCTCCAATCTCCCTTTTTAACACCCGCTAATCCTTTCTTTGCAACATCTCCGTGACGATGAAGGAAAATTTTATTCTGCATTTCAACAAGCAAGTTTGCTTAAAATAATTTGTTTTTGCCATAACTGATACTATATTGATATCAATTAAGCGTATGAAAGTAAACATACCGGTAACATGGGGGATGACGCAAACGAGATTGCCTTCCAGCAACCATCAAACACCAATGAACCATCCATACAACAAGTACACAAAAGGAGTAGTAAGGGTATGAAACGACAGATTATCACGATAGATGAAACACGATGTAGCGGATGTGGCGACTGTATCCCTGGTTGTCCTGAAGGAGCATTGCAGGTGATCGACGCAAAAGCCCGGTTGATCAGTGATCTTTTTTGCGATGGTCTTGGTGCCTGTATTGGCCATTGCCCGACCGGGGCAATGAAGATTGAGAGCCGGGAGGCTGAGCCTTATGATGAAAAACGGGTAATGCAAGAGAGCATTGTTCCTGGCGGACCGAACGTGATAGCAGCTCATCTGCATCACCTCATCGATCATGGCCAAAATGATTTTGTGCAACAGGCTATTGCCTGCCTTGAAGAGCTGGGCATTGCCAACCCGCTTGAAAGCGAAATAACCGATAATCCGGCATCCCGACAGTCGCATAGGGAGCACCATCATGCACCTCACAACGGGGGATGTCCCGGAAGCAGAGTGGTTGATTTCAGTGGAAAAAAACATGCTTCTGCTGCAACTGTTGCTCCTGATTCCGGCGTGTCAATCCAGAGTGCACTTCGCCAGTGGCCGATTCAGCTCCACCTTGTATCTCCACAGGCTCCCTGTTACCAGGGTTCAGACCTCCTGCTTGCTGCCGACTGTACAGCTTTTGCCGTTGGCAACTTCCACAGCTCTTTCATGCACGGCAAAAGCCTGGCAATTGCCTGTCCGAAGCTTGATTCGGAGATAAATAGTTACGTTGACAAGCTTGCCTCAATGATCGACCTGTCTGCTATCAACACCATCACCGTCGCAATTATGGAGGTGCCTTGTTGCGGTGGCCTGATGTCAATTGTTGCCGAAGCACTTCGAAAGGCGTCACGCAAGGTACCGGTCAAAAGGATTGTCATCGGTTTGCAGGGTGAAACCCTGGCGGAAGAGTGGATTTAGGCCAATTTTGCGTGCCGGGAAACACCGCGGCAGGGTACCGTGAAGTTTACAAAATTTAAACAGAAAATATTGTGCTGAAAGATGCGATGGGCGGATATCGGGGGACAGCGATTGAAATCAGCAGGATCATTATGGAAAAGCCCGACAATGCTGAGGCTTGGTATAACCGGGGCAACGCATGGAGCAGTTGCGGGAAGTATGAGGATGCTGTCAGGGATTATACTATGGCACTCAAGATTGGGCTCCGGTTTCGAGAGAGCATCAATGCCTATGGTAACCGCGGAATGGCGAGAGTTGAAGCGGGTGATCTGGATGGGGCTATCAGCGATTTTAGCGAAATTATTGCCCGAAAGCCAAAAAACAGTTTGATTTTACGTGCGGCAAATAAGAATCTGGCTCTGGCAAGAGGAAAAATGGCAGCATTGCGTTGGCAGCAGGGAAGAGAACAGGGGTTGGCTGGCTGACAACGTTTCAATATTCATGCGAATTGTTGTCGGTGGCTACTCCTGATTTCATTTAGTAGTGTACTGCTGCGTAGAAAATGTTTTTTTTTACCTCACTGATCACAAACTGATAACTTTCCCTCTCTTTCCACCAGAGCACCCTGTGCCACCATAATGGGTTTGTTGAAACCAGAATAAAAGTTTTGGGTGATCCTGCAAATGCCCGACTCCATGTTTGATGAAGCCGGAGCATGTGGGGTGGGTCGCTGACGACAATTGCACGTTGCCATCCATTGCTTGCCATCGTTTTTGATGTGTTTATTGCCTCCTCCCATGTTGTTTTTGATTTTGCATCGATGATAATTGCTGTTTTGGGGACGCCCAGCGCCCTCATGCGCCGTTCACGCCAGTTGGGGTGGGCGGGACGATAAAATCGTTCATCAATGCCTGTCAAAACAATGTGCGTGGCATATCCAGCATTGTAGAGTTCAGCCCCTTTGCGGACCCGGAGCCCACTATCACCTCCCAGCACAACAATCACATCACTTTTTTCAGGCTTGGCGGCATGTTGTGAAACAAGTAAACCAAGGCTTAAAAAAAAGAGAGCTGCCGTAGCGCCTGCTGAAAGACAAAAGATCAGAGCAAGCTTGACAAAACGTTTCATAGAGACGATTGGGGGGTTAGTGTCACGTCCTTGCCATTGGTGATGAGTACATAACGGACGTTTCGATTGCCAGCATCCAAGATAATAACCAATTTTTAAAATTGGTGTGGCTTTGTGAATAAACGAAAAATATCTCTTGTCGCAGAGCAATATTCAGCAGAAAAAAAAGTTAACAGTAGTCTTGATTTTTTTGTATAAATTGTTTACAGATAATGGTTTGCTGTATATTTTTTTTGTAATAACACGCATTTTAAATATAGGCAAACGATACAATTTGCTCGAATGAAAGCCAAAAAAAAATTTTAGTGAACGGGATAGATCATGATCAGGAAAACGATGGCATATCCTCAGAAAAAGAGGAGTTAGGGATGCGCGAACGGGCATTCACGGAAGTCATGATTGAGAGTTTACCTGGCTCGTTTTCAATCAGTGATGCCAATGGCCGACTTGTCTGGTGGAACACCTATCATCAAAATGAACTGGTTGGAAAAGATGATCGAGAGATGTTTTCGACCAATGCGCTTGAGGTATTTCATCCAGATGACAGGGCATTCGTATTGGAGAAAATGCTCAACGTTCTGAACCTCGGCATTGAAGAAACCGGTGAAGGGAGAGTCCTGGTGCTCGGCGGACCGAAATTTCAATGGCGAATGATAACAGGCAAAAGAATAATAATAGATGCTGAACCCTTTGTTGTCGCTGTGGGTATTGATATCACGGAACGAAAGCGGCTTGAAGCCATCACGTCGTTTCGCCTGCTTCTGCACAATATTATTGAGACGGCTTCACTCGAGGAGTTGTTAAAAGTTTCCATAGATGAGGTTAAACGCCTGACCCAGAGTTCAACCGGTTTTTTCCATCTTGTTGCCGAAGACAAGCCGACATTTATAATGCAGGTCTGCTCCTCGGATACACCCATACTTGAGCGAGAGCAACACAACACACCATTCTTGAATGAAACGGAGATATTGGCTGATGCAATACTGCTGAAAGAGGCCATTATTGACAATAACTACGAAACATCAACCATGCATGGTGCCACCCCGGATAGTGATACCATCAAGCGAATCCTTTTCATTCCCCTGAAGCGGGGGAGCGCTGTTGCTGCGCTCCTTTGTGTTGGAGGAAAATCTTATGATTATGACAAGGACGACCTGACAATGGTGGGTACCCTGGCTAATTTCGCCTGGGATATCATCTCTCGTAAACGTGCGGAGCTATCAGAACAAAAAATCCAAAAGTTACTTTTTCAGTCTCAAAAAATGGAACTGGTCGGCCAGCTTGCCGGAGGTATTGCGCAAGATTTCAATAACATGCTTGGAGTAATTCATGGCAATGCCAAAATAGCCATGAATAAAGAGGCTACTGATGGAGCGCTTCTGGGTAATATGAAGGCAATTCTTCAGGCTGCTGCACACTCGTCTAATCTCTGTAATCAACTTCTTGCTTTTTCCCGCAATCAATGCGTCATGCCAATAGTTCTCGACCTTAACACCATGGTTGAACGGGGGCTTGCTATTTTGAAACGGTTTATTGGCAAAAACATCACTCTGGCATGGATTCCCGACACGCATACGATTCCCATCAAGATTGATCCCGAACAAATAGAGCTGATTCTTGGCAACCTTTGTGTTAATTCCCGGGATGCCATCTATGGCAGAGGGGAAATTACCATCGAAACAGGCAGGATTCATGTTGAAAAAGCTGAATGCGCAGCAGGCCATCCTTGCAAGGAGCCGGGTGATTATGCGGTTCTTTCCGTGACTGACAACGGCGTCGGGATCGAAGCCAAGCATATCCCGTTCATTTTCGAACCTTTTTTCACCACAAAGGAGAAAAGACAAGGGACTGGCATGGGACTCACAACAGTTTATGGCATCATCAAGCAGAACGGAGCCTTCATCGAGTGCTCAAGCGAACAGGGTAGCGGAACCACTTTCAGGATTTACTTTCCTCAACACGCAGGATATGCGGATCAGGAAAAGAGCGACCAGTTTACTCCATCAATAGACTACAGCAAAAAGTTGATCCTGCTTGTTGAAGATGAGCCTGACATCCTGAGTATATACAAGCTTATGCTTGAAAGCTACGGGTATTTGGTCCTTGATGCCAGATCACCGAAAACTGCGCTGCGGATTGCTGATGAGCACAGGGAGCACATTCAATTGCTTATAACCGATGTCGTGCTCCCTGATATGAACGGTTGTGACCTTTCGAGAAAAATCCAGTTAACATCACCACAGTTAAAGACCCTTTTTATATCCGGTTACGCTACCGAAACGGTAACTGATCAAGAAATGGCGGAGCTGGAGGTGAACTTTATTCAGAAGCCATTCTCCATCAAAGAACTTTTTGTTGCCGTCAGAAAAATCCATGGCGACCCCTGATTGCAAAGGATTCGTGTCAGATTTATTGTTCATTCTCCCTTCCAGCTTTTAATTATAGCGAGTTTTTCATAAATTGGCAGCTTCAAAAAGTTATCTGGTTTTGCATAACCTTTTTCAAAAAAATCGATGAAGCCATCGCTTTCTTTGTTTCTGCTTTTTATGTTTTTTCTTGCTGGCTGTTCCGGTCAAAGCAGGGAAAAAAAAGTCAGCACATCCTCTTCAGATGGTAAATCCCGGATTGGTCTGGTCTTTGATGTTGGCGGAAGGGGTGATAAATCATTCAATGATTCGGCCTATAATGGTCTGGAAATAGCCAAAGCAAAGCATGGTGTCAACTTTATCTACATAGAACCCCAGGGTGAGGGTGCCGATCGTGAGGCTGCGCTACGTCAGATGGCCGTGGATCCGGATATCGGACTGATTATCGGTGTTGGTATGCTCTTCAGTGAGGATATTACTGCTATTGCTGCGGAATTTCCTGATAAAAAATTTGTCTGCATTGACTATATTCACCAACCGAAAATTGTCATACCCGCAAATCTCCAGGGAATTGTTTTTGAGGAGAAAAAAGGCTCTTTTCTGGCAGGAGCCCTTGCTGCAATGGTTACCAGAACAAAAACAGTTGGTTTCATCGGAGGGATGGAATCAAGCGTCATCAAGAAATTTGAGACCGGCTTTATTGAGGGTGTTCGCTCAATAAATCCTGCGATCAGAGTTATTTCCGGTTACATCGGTATGACCGGAAGCGCTTTTGCCGATCCTGCAAAGGGCAAAGAACTTGCGCTTGGTCAATATGGCAGGGGAGCTGACATTGTTTATCAGGCAGCCGGAGCCAGTGGACTCGGTGTCATCGAAGCAGCCAAAGAGAATAAGAGGCTTGTTATCTGCACTGATCGGGATCAGGAATCAGAAGCTCCGGGATTTGTGCTGACGAGTATGACCAAAGCTGTTGACAGAGCCCTGCTGAAAACGGTAGAAACATTTCTGGACGGTAGTTTCAAGGGTGGTTGCGTCTCGGTATTCGGTCTGGCCGATCGTTATACCGATTACGTTTACAATAAAAACAACGCATCATTGATCGGCATGAAAAATCATCAACAACTGGAGGATATCAGAAAAAAATTAATTACAGGTGAAATTGTTGTCGATGAGACCGCCGTTGTACAATAATGGTTGCAGGAGCCGCCAGTATAAAACAGGCTGCTTTTTTTGGTGAGCGGAAAAATGAAGGATTGTTAATTGATTGAAGTACAATACTGGTGAATAAAAAAATCCTTGTAACCGGGGCTACTGGTTTTATTGGCTCAAGTCTGGTGAAAAAACTGGCTTTAACCGACGATGAAGTTTCAATTCTTGTTCGAAAAAATTCGGATTTAACATCACTCACCGATGTTCTGCAAAAGGTCAAGCTTGTTTATGGCGACATTACTGACAGGCCTTCGCTGGACCGGGCACTTCAGGGAATTGATTTAGTTTATCACTCTGCAGGTCTTACCTATATGGGTGACAAGAAAAATGCACTGCTCTATAAAATCAATGTTGAAGGTACCCGCAATATTTTGCATGCCTCTGCCGCCGCCGGTGTTACAAGGGTTTTGCATGTCAGTTCTATAACAGCAGTAGGAATTGCCTTCGACAAAAAGCCTGTCGACGAATCCGTTATCTGGAATTTTCATCAGATCGACCTTGAGTACGCCAGAACAAAGCACCTTTCAGAAGTGGAGGTCGCTGAAGCAGTCAAAAAAGGGTTGGACTGCGTTATTGTCAATCCTGCCTTTGTGTTTGGTGCAGGAGACATCAATTTTAACGCAGGACGGATCATCAAGGACATTTACAACAGAAAGCTTCCGTTTTATCCTCTTGGCGGCATCTGTGTGGTCGATGTTGAGATCGTAGCCGATACGATCATAACCGCCATGAAAAAAGGAAAAACAGGGGAGCGTTACATCCTTGGTGGCGAAAACGTCTCATACAAGCAGCTTGCTGATACAATTTCGAAAATTACCGGAGCACCAAGGGTTCGCTTCCCCCTTCCGTTCTGGATGGCCAAAATACTGAAACTGGCGCTTGATCTCTATAAAAACAAGAACCGGATATCAAAGCTTTTCAACATGTCGATGTTCAGAGTGGCCTCTCATTTTCTCTATTTTGATTCAGCCAAGGCAACGCGTGAATTGAATATGCAGTATGAGCCCCATGAACACAGCATCCGTAACGCATACGAATGGTACCGGGATCGCAAGATGCTCTGATAGATTGAACGATTTACCCTGCCGGAACTGCTGATTGTCCTGTTTACGGTTTCTGGCAAAAAAGCATCATCCTTGGCGAATCATTTTCCATGAACGGTTCGCCTTGGTAGTTGCCTGCAATATGGGCGACTGAAAAGCCTGCCTCCATAAGCATCAACAGAATCTCCTCCTTGCCATAAAGCCTTACCGATTCAGAGAAGGTGAGCATTTCGCCTGCCGGGGGGGTAATGGTAATGGTTTTGGTAATCCTGTCGTCCTCAAATGCACGCTTTTCATGGATGGTAAGGTTGCCTGCGGTTTTCAGGGAATGAGGTACCATGTTTCGCGCAAGAGGGATGGGGTTAAGAAGATCCAGCACGTACCATCCGCCCTCCTTCAGCGCACCATTAGCCTTGTCAAGCACCAACCGGTCATCTTCCTTCCGTTCAAAATAGCCAAAACTTGTAAAGAGCTGAACGACAAGGTCAAAATGACCGGTGGCGGGAACATGCCTCATGTCACAGCAGGTAAGGTTGAGCGGTAAGCGGCTTTTCACGGCCTCTTTCCGGGCTTCTTCGAGCAGAAATGGTGAAAGGTCATTTCCTGTAACCATGCAGCCGAGTCGGGCAAGCTCAAGAGCGTGTCGGCCTGCTCCACAGGCGATATCAAGGACTGAAAGCGATGCAAGCTCTTTGTGTTCAAGGCCGGAAAGAAAGAGAATGGTTTTAATACAGCGTATCGCTTCATCACTGTCGCGATGGCTGTAAACCTCAAGATAAAGCGGATGGTTAAACCACTTTTCAAACCAGAGCGGTGACGAATTCGTCTCCGGACTATCTGAACAATCAGTCATGCTGAAAGGAGAAAAAAGTGAAAAAGCAGGTGAGATTCAGGGCATCTGCCAATGCCCTGAAGAGATATCGGAGTATACTTACTTTGCGTAATCGCTGATTGCCTTTGCAAGAATGACCTGATCATTTTCTCCATTGGGAATACGGACGTTCTTCTCAATGAATTTCCATGCATTGGTTTTTTCTGACTTTACAGAAAAAATAACTTTGGCACACTTGAAATCGCTGGTACCTGTTTTTTTGCCTTTATCTGCAAACGATTGTTTCTTTGCCATAACTTGTAAGGTAGTTCTTTAGGTTAAAAGGCTGATCTATTTTTCTCGCCCAAAAAGTAAATGAAGGTAATAAAATTTTTATAGATAATCAAAAAACCTCCCCTATGAATTATTCTCAAACGCCATTCGATTCAAGCAGTCGTCCCTTATGAAAAATTCCACGCGATCTTCCTTTCAGCGGGTAGTTGAGAAAAGGTGTATTGGTCGATTTTGATTTGAGTGCACTGGCCGTTACACGCCATTCGACATCGGAATCAATGATGGTAAAATTCGCCTCTTCGCCCGGTACAAAAAGAAGGGGTTTCAGCCGCATTATTTTTCTTGGATTGACCGACAGCAGTTCGATGGCGCGCGACATGCTGATAATATGTTTATCAACAAGTTCTGTTATGGTCAGAGCCAGAGAGGTTTCAAGACCGGTAATACCAAACGCAGCCTGGTCGGAGGGGCACTCTTTTTCATGAGACGCATGGGGTGCATGGTCGGTAGCTATGGCATCAATAGTCCCATCGGCAAGAGCCTCAAGCAAGGCTTCACGGTTTTCCTTTGAAGAGAGTGGCGGTTTCATGATATAATTGCCCTTCATTTCAGCATGAAAAAGATCTTCATCACAGAGGGTGAAATGGTGTGGTGTTACTTCGCAGGTAACCTGAAGGTTATCCCGCTTTGCTTTCCGAACAAGATCAAGTGCTGCTTTTGTGCTGATATGGGCGACATGGTAGCGTGGTCTTCTGAGCGGGTCATGCAGTTTGTGCTCTTCGAGATAATGCATCAAAAGCAGATCCCTGCTGAGGGTAATGGCTTCGGAAACATCGGGAATTCCCTTCAGACCGAGTTGTGTCGAAAAGAGCCCCTCATTCATGACTCCTCCCATGGTCAGCGAGCGCTCTTCGCAGTGCTGAATGATGAGAAGATCAAAGTTTGATGCGTATTCAAAGGCAAGGCGCATGATCTGACTGTTCTGAATGGCGGAACCGTCATCCGAAACAGCCGTGACTCCGTAGGAACAGAATTTTCCGAATGGTGCAAGGTGCTCGCCCTTGCTTGCAACAGTCATTGCCCCGATCACTTCGATATCTATGGGAAGTTTCGTTGCATGATGGCGGATATAGGCGACACCAAGCGGACTGTCAATAACGGGCTTTGTATTCGGCATGAGAGCTACGCCGGTAAATCCGCCAGCCGCCGCTGCATGTGAGCCACTTTCAAGCGTCTCCTTGTATTCCTGGCCCGGTTCCCTGAAATGACAGTGCATATCAAAAAGTCCAGGAGAAAGAATCTGCCCCCGAAGATCAATAACCCGATCTTCCGATGATGCTGCAAGAGTCTGGTTACCATAAACAACAGCTTCGATGATTCCGTTATTGTCCACTTTTACCGTGCCGATGCTATCGACGTGCTCAAGCGGATTGATGATACGGGCCTGCTGAAAAATAACGCTCATGGTTCCTGAATAATTTTAGTGTTCCCCTGAAAATAAGTTTACCGCCACACTGTTGCGGAAGATACGACAAATAATGGAGAAGCATGAGTGGATCGTGCCCGACACACGGTTACAACACCTCTTTATGCCGCAAGCGATTGCGCATCTTGACATTGTGTACCGATCAAGGGAGATCGTGCTCTATTTTATTATTTTACATTTGATAATACAGTGGTTGATCTGTTTATTATTGTTAACGTTCAACATTCAGGCGAGATTGAACAGTACAGGTACAAAGGTGAAACATCATGAAGAGAGATGCAACTGTTGCTGCTGAAAAAGCGGCGCTAAGGATAAGGATGCTCGCCCGCAGGCGGTCAATCCCCGAAAAATCCCTGATTGAAAAGAGCATGGCTATTGCAGAATATGTGATCACTTTGGCTGAAGTTGTCAATTCCCGTCATGTTCATCTTTATCTCTCCAATCCTGCCTGGGCTGAAGTCTCTACGTCAACAATTGTTGATCGGCTCACAGCAATGAATAAACAGCTTTCCGTTCCTGTTATCCAGAATGGTGATATTTGGTCGGCAGCTTTTCGGAAAGGGGATCTTGTCCAGCCCGCACCATTCGGTCAACCTGAGCCTCGGGAGCCATCAATGGTCGATGATTCGAATCTTGATGTTCTGCTGATGCCGCTTCTTGCCTTTGACGAAAGAGGATTTCGTATCGGTTATGGAAAAGGGTTTTATGATCGTTTTTTACAACGGCTTTCCCGGCAGGGAATAACTCCATGTCGTATCGGACTTTCATTCTTTCAGCAAAAGGTTGATGCACTGCCTGTCGACTCATGGGATGAACCTCTTGATGCTATCGTGCATGAAGAGGGGATTATTCGGTTCAACTCTAATTATTGATGCTTTCTATGCAAACAGGGAATGAAGAACATGGACAAGGGCAAATCCTTCCTGATTTTGTTGACACCAGCCTTTATGTCAACAGAGAGCTGAGTTGGATCTATTTCAATCAGCGAGTACTTGAAGAAGCACTTGATCCCACGGCACACCCTCTTCTTGAACGCGTGAAATTCATCTCCATTTTCAGTTCAAACCTGGATGAATATTTCATGATTCGTGTTGCCGGTATTGAGGATCAATATGAGGCAGGTATTCAGGATCGAACGATTGACGGCCAAACTCCTTTCGAACAGCTCGAAAAGATTCGCACGATGGTTTTGCGGCAATTTCGAGAAAGAAACGACTGTTTTTATCACGATCTGGTGCCCGCATTGCAACGTGAAGGGATAGAATTTCTGCGAGTTGCTGAACTCTCCGCACAACAGCAAAAAGCTCTGAGTCACTATTTTCGAAAGGAGATCTTTCCCGTACTGACTCCGCTCGCTTTTGATACCGGTCATCCATTTCCTTTTATGTCAAACCTTTCGTTGAATCTTGCCATTGAACTCGAAGACGAGGAAAGCAAAGCGCTGAAGTTTGCCCGCGTAAAGGTTCCGGGCATCCTTCCGCGACTTTTACGGCTCAATGATATCAAAGGTTTTCATGATGAAGACGGGATCATTCGATTTATCTGGATAGAAGATCTCATTGAAAGCAATCTGGCACACCTCTTTCCGAAAATGAGGATTATACAGTCGCACCTTTTTCGCTTGATTCGTGATGCCGATATCGAAATTGAGGAGGATGAGGCGGGCGATCTGCTTGAAACCATTGAGCAGGGAATCCTGTCTCGCCGGTACGGAAAGGTTGTTCGGCTTGACATTACTCCTCAAATGCCCAATTCGGTCAGAAGACTTCTCATGAAAAATCTTGAAGTCACCGAAAGAAATGTTTATGAAATAGATGGAGCCTTCGGGTTCAGTTGTCTTCTGGATCTTTTAAAGATAGATCGACCGGAACTGAAAGATGAGCCCTTTGTGCCCGCTAACCGCATCGCTGAGCAGTTCAGCAATGATATTTTCAGTGCCATAAAAGCTAAGGATCGTCTCCTCTACCATCCTTACGACTCCTTTCAGCCTGTGGTCGATTTTATCAACCAGGCAGCTCTTGATCCTGATGTGCTTTCGATAAAACAGACCTTGTACAGGGTCGGAAGTAATTCACCGATAGTCCAGGCGTTGATGAAAGCTGCTGAAGAGGGCAAACAGGTTGCCGTGCTTGTTGAACTCAAGGCAAGATTTGATGAAGAGAACAACATTGTCTGGGCAAGAGCGCTTGAAGATGTCGGAGCGCATGTAGCCTACGGCCTGCCTGGCCTTAAAACCCATGCGAAGCTGACCCTGATTGTTCGCCGTGAACAACACAAACTGAAAAGGTATCTGCATCTTGGTACAGGCAATTACAATCTGACAACAGGAAGGATTTATACCGACTACAGTTATTTTACAATAAACGAACAATTAGCCAACGATGTTGCTGAACTGTTCAACGCCTTGACAGGCTATTCAAAGCATACCGAGTACAGAAAACTGCTCGTTTCGCCGATCAATACCAGAAAAAGAATTATTGAGATGATTGAACGGGAGATTGAATGGAGCCGAAAGGAGAACAAAGGAAGAATAATCATGAAAATGAATGCTCTTGTGGATGCAAAAACCATAAGGGCACTCTACAGGGCATCGTGCGAAGGGGTAAAAATCGATCTTGTTATCAGAGGTGTCTGCTGCCTCAAACCAGGTATAGCGACAATCAGTGAAAATATCAGGGTCATCAGTGTTATTGGGCGCTTTCTTGAACACAGCAGGGCATACTACTTCCATAATGGAGGAAAAGAGCAACTCTATCTCGGAAGTGCCGATATCATGCCGCGAAACCTCGATGATCGGGTTGAAACGCTTTTCCCTGTGTTCGACAAAGAGTTCATTCAGTTGGTAAAATCGGATCTTGATCTTATCCTGAGCGATAATGTCAAGGCTTGGCAGATGAATGCCGACGGCCTATATTCGAAGATTCATAATGACGAACCAAAAGTGAACAGTCAGGCTCTTTTTTTAATTCGCTCAAGTCTGAAAAAAACTTCTTGTAAATTTAACGCTAAAGAATCATGAACATTGCAGTTGGAAGCGATCATGCCGGATTTGGATTCAAAAAAACCGTACTGGCCTGGCTGGAGCGAAACGGCTATACATTCACTGATATGGGGCCTTATGATGAAGGAGCAGTTGACTATCCCGATTATGCACGCAAAGTTGCAATAGCAGTTGCGGAAGGACTCTGTGATTCCGGTATACTGCTGTGCGGTACAGGCATAGGCGTCTCTATCTCTGCAAATAAAATCAAGGGTATCCGTGCCGCAGTTGCCTGCAATCCGGAATTTGCGAAACTGGCCCGGCAGCACAACAATGCCAATATCATCTGTTTTTCCGCACGCTTTACTGACCAAGCCACAATTGAACAAAGTCTTCACAACTGGTTTTCCACCGATTTTGAAGGAGGGAGACACCAGCAAAGGGTGGATAAAATTGAACCATGCTGTTAAATAAATACGTAGATAATGCCCTCGACACAACCTTTCCGGTGTTTGTCGATGAAGCTTTGGTTGGGGAGGTTCTCGCCTTCATGCAAAAAGGGGGGCTTGAATGTGCACCGGTTCTGCATGATGGGCAGATCACGGCAATGGTGACGCTTATGGATCTCTTGCCTTTCGAGCAATCAATAAAAACAAAGGGAGCTCGTCTGAGTGAGCTGAAGCTTGAACAAGTTCAAAGTATTGGATTTGAAGAGCATATATTCGATATTTTCTCGCGGATTCGCACCTTTCCATCACCTCTCATACCTGTCTCAGCGGAGGGTGGCCGGTACGCTGGTGTTATAGAAAAAAGAGTCCTTCTTGAGCGCATTGCCGCTATCTTTCATTTGGGTGAAGAGGCGGTGACCCTTGAACTTGATGTTCCATCATTTGACCTGAAACTCTCGGAGGTTATTGCCGCACTGGAAAAAAACGATGCAACAGTGCTAAGTTTTGGTATGTACCCTGCGACTCCGGATGGTGAAGGAGTTGTTCTTACCTTCAGGATTCAGACATACGACCTTTTTCGCCTGGTAAAAAACCTCGAAAAATATGGTTATTCAATCCGCTACACATCACCACCCGTCAAGGAAAAAGATGATGAGATGCGAGAAAAGGCTCTTGAATTTATTCGCTTTATGGAAATGTAGCAGGAACATGGTCGGCTTTTTCGAGGAGAATATAATGGATCAGAACTATTGGTTACACTCATTACTGCAAGTTACACTAAACAGTGGTATGCATGAAAATAGAAGACTTCACCGGGCTTGCTGAACGGATTGAGAAGCGGGCGGCAGATATTTTTTCGGAAGTGGTTGCTTTACGCCGCGATATTCATCTCCATCCTGAACTCTCTTATGAAGAGAAAAGAACAACCGCACTGATAACCGACTATCTTGTCGATCTGGGTATCACTCCGGAAAAACCGTTGTTGGATACGGGGGTTATTGCCCTTATTCATGGAGAGCATAAAGCGGGCAAAGGCTTGGTTGTGGCCTTACGGGCCGATATTGATGCGCTGCCGCTTCATGAAGAGAATCTGCATGACTTCTGTTCCCTCGAATCCGGAAAAATGCATGCCTGTGGACATGACATGCATACAGCAATGCTTCTCGGTGCAGCCAAAATCCTTTCAGGAATGAAAGATGAACTCGAAGGTGATGTGCTGCTTGTTTTTCAGCCTGCCGAGGAAAAAGCACCTGGCGGAGCAAAACCATTGCTGGATGCAGGTCTTTTCAAGCGGTTCAATCCAGCAATGATTATCGGTCAGCACTGCTTTCCCAATGTTGAAACAGGAAAAGTTGCACTTTGCAAAGGAAGTTTTATGGCTGCCGCCGATGAATTGTATTTCACCGTGACAGGGCAGGGTGGTCATGCCTCTGCACCACACAGGGCGGCCGATCCTGTTCTGGCTGCCGCTCATATCATCACGGCAGTTCAGCATCTCGTCAGCCGGGTTGTTCCTCCTCATGAACCGGCAGTTGTTTCGATTGCATCCATTCATGGCGGCAATGCGCCCAATGTTATTCCCAGACAGGTGACCATGTCCGGGACAATGAGAACCATGAACGAAGATATACGCTCCCTGATGCAGGAACGGTTGCGCCAGACGGTCACGCATATTGCAGCAGGACTTGGTGTTGATGGTGAAGTCGAAATCAGGAAGGGTTATCCGGTACTTTTCAACGATCTTGCTGTTACCGAAAAAGCGGAGAGCATTTGCAGGGAATATCTTGGCGCAGACAATGTGCTTGAGAGTGAACCACTCATGACTGCGGAGGACTTTGCCTACTACCTGCAGGAGTGTCCTGGAACATTCTGGCAGATCGGGACCGGAACCTTGCAACATGAAAAAAGCAATACGCTGCACTCTCCCACCTTCAATCCTGAAGAACGCGCCCTTGAAATCGGCAGTGGATTACTTGCCTATTCGGCCTTACGCTTTCTTCAGATTGCCTGAGTGAGCTGTTTCGCGTTCCAAAAAGCGTCATTTTTGCCATAAAAAAAGGCGCCCATGGACGCCTTTTTTTGATTCTGCAATAAATTATGCTTTGCCGTTAGAGCCGAGAACGTTTATGATCTTGTGAACATAAAGTTTTTTAAGAGCATCACGGGCTGGACCAAGATACTTCCTCGGATCAAATTCTTCGGGTTTTTCATCAAACACTTTACGGA
>CAINOO010000002.1 GCA_903851535.1 uncultured Chlorobiaceae bacterium
ACATCACCTCCCGCAGCACTTCTTGAACTTTTTTCCGCTGCCGCAGGGGCATGGCTCATTGCGTCCGGTTTGCTCGGCTTCGTCGGCAATCACCACGCCTTTTTCCTTTGCCTGTTCCCTCTGACGCTGAGGTAGCCAGAACTTGCGGATCTCTTTCACATATTCAGGAATGAGCTCTCTGATGACATTGGCTGTTTTGGTTGGCAATGGCGGAGTGTCATTCGAAAAGGGACTGAGAAGAAAAATTGGCATTAACAATTCTTCAAAAACCTCCTTCCTGTCAAGCAACGGTTTCCAGTTATTTTCATTACAGTATATCCCCATCACAAATCCGGTCGCCCACAACTTCACTAAATTGTTATACATCTCGTCGCTCTCAAGTTCAATCTCCATGCACAACGGACAGTATAAATCAGGAGAACCTGAAAAAAGGAACGTAATACTTTCCTTCATTTTCAGTATGAGCTTTGTCATTCTTTTCGCCTGATCAAGGGATTCAAATGCAGGAGTTTTATGGCCATCAAGCATATCCCACACCAGTGGCATCCATCTTTTTATCGGAACAGATACTGGGCCAATGACCAGCGCAGTAAGAAAACCGTCGAGAGTATCAAGAATCATTGAGCCTTCAGGCACCGTATCGGAATCAAGGAAATCCTGAAGCTCGTTCAGCTCACTGTCGGTGATGATGCCAGGCAACTCATCTGAAAAATCGTGTTCTGTCATGATGTGTATGTTTGTGATTTTGAGTGTACTTTACGACACATTGAGTGGTAGACCTTGCGCATCCCTCAAATTAAGATAACAAGCACAAGTGTTGCAAGACTTGATGCCATAAAACAGCCCTTTCGCCAACCGGAGCTGAGTTGGCTGCACTGAACTCTCTTGAGGGGCACACTGACTCACAAGTTCATTAACGGAACACTGGTTGATTGAGCTGCATAAACCTCACTTTCCGCAGCACTTCTTGAACTTCTTTCCGCTTCCGCAGGGGCATGGTTCATTGCGTCCGATTTGCTCGGCTTCGGTTGACAGGGCCATCCCTTTTGCCCTTGCCTGCTCCTGCTGCCGGTAAGGGCGCCAGAACTTGTCGATTTCTATCACACAATAGTCCATGTTCCTCCAAATCTTCCTCAAGTCCTTCGTTGGTAACGGAACGGGATCGTCAGGTCTGATGCTGAGCGTATTAATCAACGTTAACAGGAATAAGGAGTTTTTATCACTCAGGAGCGGCGACCAGTCAACTCCACTGCAACGAGCACCGATCATAAATCCTGTTGCCCATCGCCTGATAAGCAAATCCTTCACCCTCCCATCCTCAAGCCCGGTGGTATCAGGAAGTAGCTCAAAATAATCCGAAGAGTCTGACAGTTGCGTGACGATGCTTTTCTTCATTTTCATCAGCAGCTCCATGATATGTTGGGCCTCTTCCTGAGACTCAAATTCCGGCTCTGCACCACCTCCGCTCATATCCCATACAAGGGGAAGCCATAGGCTGGCAGGGGGCGTTACCGGCCCGACAATCAATGCCGTAAAATATCCGTCAAGGAGATCAATCGGCATGGTCTCTTCGGGGGTTGCATCCGAAATGAGAAAATGCTCCAGCTCATCAAGCTCACTGTCGGTTATGAGATCAAGGCTGTTATATGAAAGATGTTTCTGTGTCATCATCGCGATGGTTTATTCTGCAAGTTCTTATGGATTAATTTGGTAGCTGCTGTAGGCCTTGCGCACCCCACTGCTGGTAAAGATGAGGGTCACCGCCGCCAGAATTGTTACGAGACAGCCGATGCGGATGGCAAACCCTGTGCCGAAGTGTTCGGAGAGATAGCCGATTTCAAGGTTACCGATTGGCATGAAACCCATGAAGATCATCATATAGAGGCTCATCACCCTGCCACGAAAGCGGTCGTCAACCGTGCTCTGGATGGTGGCGCTGATGGTTGATACGGCTGAAACCAGCCCGAATCCGCTGACAAAGAGAAAGGCGAGCGCTGCCGGAAGGAACGTCGTATAGGTAAAGCCGATAAGGGCGAGAGCGAAGAGGATTGTTCCCCCGGCAATAAAGACAAGGCGGTCAATCGTTCTGGAGTAGATGGAGACGAGCACAGTGCCAACCACCGAACCGAGACCCGACACGCCGTAGAGGTAGCCCATGCCTGACGCATCCATGCCGAAGGTATGCTTGGCAATAACGGGGAGCATGGTAACGTATGACCATGCAAAAATGGCAATGACCGCAATAAAAAAGATACAGGTTCTGATCAGCGGGTGCCTCCATGAATAGCTCAGCCCCTCCCTGATTGCCTGCAGGGGATTCTGTGTGGTTTTTGCGACCGGCTCTTTTTGTGCACTCTTCATGGAGAGCAGGGAGAGAAGGACAGCAAAAAAGCTGACACCGTTGACCAGAAAGGCGCTGCCCGTACCGGTGGCCGATATCAAAAAACCCGCAATGGCGGGCCCGATAACCCGTGAAACATTATAGATCGCTGAATTCATGGCAATAGCTGAAGGGAGATGTTCCCGCTCCACAATTTCGCTGAGAAAAGCCTGGAGTGCGGGCACGTTGAGGGCGTTCACACAGCCAAGAAGAAAGGAGAGCACAAGAATAATCCAGATAGTCACCGTGCCGGTCACGGCAAACATGCCAAGGATAAACGCAAGCAGCATGGCCGCAGATTGCGTCCAGAGCAGAATGGTGCGACGTGGATAACGATCAACCGCCACTCCGCCCAGGAGGGAGAGAAAGAGTGTCGGTAGTGTGGAGGCCGCAGCGGCAAGCCCCACGTCAAAGGCTGAGCCGGTGATTTCAAGCACCAGCCACCCCTGCGCCACCATCTGTATCCAGGTGCCAATCATCGAAATCACCTGCCCCGGAAAATAGCGCCGAAAATTCTGGCTCTCAAAGGCAGGAAACGCTGCAAGCAGTTGTTCGGAAAGGCCACGACGCCTTCGAGGCTCCATCCTCTCCGGATTGGTTGGTGCGTCCGTTTCAGCAGGTAGAGTCATCACATCCAAACATATTCAGTTATCTCGTGCTTCAGCGTTCAAAGGTATCAAAAGAAAGCGAAATCTCTTGCTCCGTTACAAAGGATACCGCAGAAAACAGATCGATCCTTCAACCAATATGCCATAAATCAACACTCCTCACCCCGTAATTCTCTTCCTCTTTCAAGAGAATTAGCCGTACATTAATGTCGCCATTGTGACGAAAATTGTGATGGCTATTTTTTTAACTTTTTTCCACAACCAATAAAAAAAAGGAGTACGTCCGATGAATGTAGTAAATCCGGAAGCTATCGGGTTGTTCGGGCTGATGATCACTGTCTGGGTATTCGGCCTTGAACAGTTAGGGTTTGGGCTTGACAAGGAGACTGATCATGCAAAGCTGGGGCGCAATCTCGCCAATGTCGCTCTCTGGTTCGGCGGTGTTGCACAGATTTTTACCGCTCTCTGCATGTTTATGTTTGATATGGGGATCCCTCCTGAAAAAAGAATTTACCTTGGCACCATCTTTGCAACTTACGGCCTCTTCTGGGTTGTTGTCGCGAAGCATTTCTACAACCCCGGCGACAAAAAGATCTATGCCCACATGTTTTTGGGGATCTTTTTCATCACGGCTGTCTTTAGCTACAAGGCGATCCTCCTCGGGGCAATATGGCCATTAGCCACCGTGCTGCTCCTGATCAACTTGCTGACCATCCTGTTGCCATTTACGTGGTACAAGCACAACACCATCATCACAAAAATCTGTGGTGCGACGAATGTTGCCATCGGTCTCTGCGCCATTCCTCTCCTCTTTAAATCACTGGGCATGTAATCTTGCCCCCATCTTGCCCGGAACAGCCATCAGTTTTACGGCTGCTCCGGGCCGCACCGATACCACCGTTCAGCTCCACTCCTTCTCCGCCGATTATCGTTTTACTCCTTGCCATCAATTGCTTATTTTGGCACGCACACTGCTGTATCAAAGAGGATGACAAGCTGATCTCCTGAAAAAAAATAATCGCGTCGAAACAGAATTGCCCATGATTGCACTGCATATCTCCATACTTGACGGAACCCCGGTTCTCTGGAGTGAGGGGAAGAAAATCGGTATGCTGAAAGAGTTGCGACTGGCAATGAACAGCATCGGCATGTTTTCCCTGCGCATCGACACCACAAAAGAGTTTTGTGTCTGGCTACCCTGTCGAGGGGAAAAACCGGTTCCATCATCTCCGCTGATCGGGACCATGCCCGACATCAAGGGCGATGAATGCCTCAAAGCACTTCCGATTACTGCCCTGCGGCTGAATACCGATTCTTTGCATGAGCTTTCCCTGCTCTCGGAAAAGGGCAATATCCCCGGAAGTGGCATCATTTTTGGAAGCTCGATGCTCTGGTTTCGGCAAGTACGCAAAATTGCACTCAATATCATCAGGAGCGAGTCGCTGCTGCCTTCGATGGTCAAAAACAAGACCTCCTGGGAGGCGCTGTGGCTGCCTTTTCCTGACAGCGCCACATCCCTCGCACTTGACAAGCTTGCGGAAACCATGCCTGCGGTGTGCCGTTCTCTCAGCCGCTCCAACTCGCAACCGCCGGAAGTATCAAAACAGTTGACGCTCCGCCAACTCCTCTCTTTCATCGTCAATGCATCAGTCCGTCCTTCCGAGAAAGCGGGAACACCAAAAATCACTGAATTCGAGAGCGTTCATGACGCTTGGCTTCATGCGCTTTCGAGCAATAACGCAACGCTAAACTGGAAAAATGAGCAGGAAATTGAGCAGTTTTTCTGTCAGCTCAACGCATGGCGCCGTCCCATTGAGATCCATGAGCGTTCACCCTTCAGGTTCTGCTTTCAATTGAGTGAACCTCCACTGAAAGGGAAGAAGCAGGAGCACTGGCATGTCAGCTATCAACTGCAATTGAAAGCTGATCCCAGTCTGATTCTTAACGCCGGAGATCTCTGGAACCCGAAAAGTGCCGCATCGCAACACGCCTCGTCCTGCACCTCCGAGTACACCGAATTTCTGCTCACTGCCCTGGGTCAAGCTTCCGGCCTCTGCCCCGCAGTCATCAAAAGCCTGAAAAAGAAAAATCCGGCAGGTTTCGATCTTGATACAGAGGGCGCTTACCAATTTTTGCTCGAGTATGCGGAACTGTTGCGAGGTGCCGGATTTGTGGTCATGCTTCCCTCATGGTGGACCAGCCGCAGAGGGCTTCACCGTATTGGCATCAAAACAAAAGTGAAACTGCCCTCCATGCAGGGAAGCGGATCGGGTCTCACGCTCGATCGTATGGTTGACTGCGATTATGCGGCAGCACTCGGCAATGAAGAGCTTGATTTGCAGGAGCTGAAAACGCTGGCCGACCTGAAAGCTCCCCTGATAAGGGTGCGCGGGCAGTGGACACAGATTGACCACAAGGAGCTTGTCAATGCCCTGCATTTTCTTGAAAAAAATCCGGGTGGTGAGCTTTCTGCCAGAGAGCTTCTCGCCACAGCACTTGGTGCACAGAAAAAGGACGATGCGCTCTTTATGAGGTCGGTTGAAATAGAGGGCTGGCTTCAGGAACTGCTTGAAAAATTATCCTCTCATGCTCAATTTGAGCTGCTTGCGCCACCTGATCATTTTCAGGGAACACTGCGGACCTATCAGGAGCGAGGCTTTTCATGGCTCTCCTTCCTGCGCAAGTGGGGGCTTGGTGCCTGCCTTGCCGATGACATGGGTCTTGGCAAAACCATCCAGACGCTCGCCATGCTGCAACGGGAGCGTGAACAGGGAGAAAAAAGGGCCGTCCTTTTGATCTGCCCCACCTCTGTTGTCAACAACTGGCGAAAGGAGGCGGAACGGTTCACGCCGGATTTGCCCGTTCTGGTGCATCACGGCATCGAGCGGATGAAAACCACCGATTTTCACAAAGCCGCCAGTGCTTCAGCCCTTGTCATCTCAAGCTATGGCCTGTTGCAGCGCGACCTCGAATTTCTCTCGAAGGTACCCTGGGCGGGCATTATTCTTGACGAAGCGCAAAACATCAAAAACCCTGAAACAAAACAGTCGAAAGCCGCAAGAACCATCAAGGCCGATTATCGCATTGCCCTGACCGGAACCCCCGTTGAAAATCATGTTGGCGACCTTTGGGCGCTCATGGATTTTCTCAATCCGGGTTTTCTTGGTACCCAGCACTTTTTCAGGCAGAACTTCTATACACCAATACAGTGGTACGGCGACAGCGAGGCATCAACACGGCTGAAATCACTCACCGGGCCGTTTATTTTGCGCCGCATGAAGACCGACAAGTCGATTATCTCCGATTTGCCCGACAAAATTGAAATGAAGGAGTATTGCTTGCTTACCAAAGAGCAGGCTTCGCTCTACAAGGCTGTTGTTGATGAACTGCAGGAGAAAATCGAGAGCGCTGAGGGCATTGACCGAAGGGGACTGGTATTTGCGCTGCTGGTGAAACTCAAGCAGGTCTGCAACCACCCTGCACATTTTCTTGGCGACAACTCTGCCATTGAACATCGTTCAGGCAAAATAAAGCGCCTGACCGAACTGCTTGGCGACATCCGCGAAGCGGGCGAAAAAACATTGCTCTTTACCCAGTTTACCACAATGGGCACAATGCTCCAGCACTATCTTCAGGATCTCTACGGTGAAGAGGTGCTTTTTCTGCACGGTGGTGTCACAAAAAAAAGGCGGGATGCGATGGTGGAGAGCTTCCAGCAGGAGGGGAGCAATACTCCGGCAATCTTTATCTTGTCACTCAAAGCGGGAGGAACAGGGCTGAACCTGACAGGTGCCAACCACGTTGTGCACTTTGACCGATGGTGGAACCCGGCGGTGGAGAACCAAGCTACCGACCGCGCCTTCCGTATCGGGCAGCACAAAAACGTGGAAGTCCATAAATTTATTACAGCGGGAACCCTCGAAGAGCGCATTGACGAGATGATTGAGAAAAAAACAACGGTCGCCAGCCAGGTTCTTGGAACAGGAGAGCAGTGGTTGACCGAACTGTCAAACAATGATCTGCGCAACCTGATTATGCTCAGTCAGGACGCAATGGGAGAGTAAGGATTAATGGCATACTATTGGTATAAAAGGCCCGCATCATCAGCCCCAAAAGCAGTAACCGGTGGCATAAAGGCCCAGAACAAACGGGGGGCATTTGGCATGACATGGTGGGGAAAAGAGTGGATTACGACACTCGAGAACTTTGATATCGGCGCAAGGATTACGCGCGGAAAATCCTATGCCCGACAAGGGCAGGTCACTGATCTTGTCATCACGTCCAAAAAGGGAGTCTCTGCAAAAGTGCAGGGTTCAAGAGTCCGACCCTACAAGGTCACCATCACGCTGACGCCCTACTCAAAAGAGCAGAAAGAGTTGTTGGCACAAAAACTTACCTCGAAACCGATATACATTGCACAGCTCCTGAGTGGAGAGATGCCGGAAAATCTTGCGCGGCTCTTCAAAACCGCAGGCCTCTCTCTTTTTCCCGGCAAATATAACGATTTGACAACCACGTGTTCGTGTCCCGACTACTCGAACCCCTGCAAACACCTTGCCGCCGTTTTTTATCTGATGGCAGAGGCCTTTGACCAGGATCCTTTTCTCCTTTTCACCCTCCGCGGGATAGATAAGGAGGAGTTTCTCAAGAAAATCGGCTACAAGCGTCAAGCCGCAGGAGGTGATGCCCCCCCGGCAATACCGGAACCACTCCCTTCCGATCATGGCGCTTTCTGGGGATATACACCAGCACCCGATCCGCCATTTATCCATACGTCACCCGCAGTACACGCCTCGATAGCAAAACGGCTCGGTTCAATTCCTTACTGGCGTTCCTCCAAAAACTTTATCACGACAATGGAGACAACATACGCCCGGGAATCCCTTTTCGCCGAAAAAGTAATCGACCTCCAAACTGCCGAACAAGAACAGATGGTGCCAAAAAACGCTGACTGAATGGCAGATTTTTGCAGATTCCGCCTGATTTGCTATTATTAGCGAAGGTCTTGTGACTTTTTTTCACCTACGAAAACCATTACACCCCATGAGCGCTCATATCTATAAGAAAATTGAACTGGTAGGTTCCTCAGCAACAAGTATTGAGGATGCCGTCAATAATGCCGTAGCCAAAGCGGCTGAAACCATCAGAAACATCCGCTGGGTCGAGATTCTTGAAACCCGTTGCCATGTTGAGGAGCAGAAGGTTGCCTACTGGCAGGTTACCGTTAAAATCGGCTTTACCCTCGACGAAAACTGATCAACACTGCTGACAAGCACAAAAAAAGGCACCCTCGCAGGTGCCTTTTTTTGTGTTTCGTAACAAACAATTATCAGCCTTCGGACGTGTAATTTTCCGGTGCAAGTGACCAGTGTGCGGGCGACATCCAGAGCGTCGAGAGCATGAGCTCACGAATATGGGGGAACTCTTTGGGAAGCCTGTCATAAATCATTTCAAAAAGCTCCTCATGTGAAAGCAGCTCTTTTTTCCACGCTTCGCGATCGACCGACATCAGTTTGATGAACTTGTCTTCTGTCATCTCTTCCAGACCAGTCCAGTCAATCATATCGTACTTCGGCATCCAGCCAAGGGGGCTCTCTACAGCACCGGCATTGCCGTGAACACGATCAACAATCCACTTCAGCACCCTCATGTTTTCACCAAAACCTGGCCAGAGGAATTTGCCATTCTCGTCCTTGCGGAACCAGTTGACACCAAAAATTCTTGGCAGCTCAGGCAGTGTACGACCGACATGAAGCCAATGGTTGAAATAATCGCCCATGTGATAACCGCAGAACGGAATCATGGCAAAAGGATCGCGGCGAACGTCGCCAACCTTTCCGGCGGCAGCAGCCGTCTTTTCGGAACCCATGGTAGCAGCGAGGTAGACTCCCGAATTCCAGTTTGCTGACTGGTAAACAAGCGGAACCGTATCGCCACGGCGTCCACCAAAAATAAAGGCGCTGATCGGCACACCTTTCGGATCTTCCCAGTCGGCATCAAGCGAAGGACACTGATTTGCCGGAGAGGTAAAGCGGGCATTGGGATGCGAAGAGGGCCTGCCACAATCAGGAGTCCAGGAGTGACCCTGCCAGTCGATCAGTTGAGCGGGTACCTCATCGGTCATCCCTTCCCACCAGACATCACCGTCAGGCGTCATAGCGACGTTGGTAAAAATACAGTTCTTTGTAAGGGTTGCCATGGCATTCGGATTTGATTTTTCCGACGTACCCGGAGCAACACCGAAAAAGCCATATTCCGGATTGATTGCACGAAGACGGCCATCTTCACCTGGCTTGATCCATGCAATATCATCACCAATAGTGGTAATCTTCCAACCCTCAAAGGATTGAGGTGGAATGAGCATGGCAAAATTGGTTTTACCGCAAGCGCTCGGAAATGCTCCGCCAATGTAGGTTTTTTGCCCCTCTGGCGATTCAACACCAAGAATGAGCATGTGCTCGGCAAGCCAGCCTTCATCCCGTGCCATTGAAGAGGCGATACGCAAGGCAAAACATTTTTTGCCAAGCAGGGCGTTGCCGCCATAACCGCTGCCAAAGGAGACAATGGTGCGCTCTTCAGGATAATGGACAATGTATTTGGTGTCATTGCACGGCCAGGCAACATCCAGCTCTCCAGGCTGAAGAGGCGCACCGACAGAGTGCAGGCAAGGCACAAATTCGCTGTTTGCATCAAGCAAATCCATAACCTTGCGTCCCATCCTCGTCATGATACGCATGTTCGTTACCACATAGGGCGAATCAGAAATTTCGACACCGATATGAGCAATCGGGGATCCCAACGGTCCCATGCTGAACGGAATGACATACATGGTACGGCCAGTCATACAATCCCTGAAAAGCCCTTTCAGGGTCTCTTTCATCTCTTTTGGAGCAACCCAGTTGTTGGTCGGACCTGCGTCCTGGCGGCGAATACTGCAGATGTATGTTCTATCTTCGACCCGCGCAACATCACTCGGATCAGAGCGGCAGAGATAGCTGTTAGGGCGCTTCTCTTCAGAGAGCTTGATAAAGGTACCGCTCGCTACCATCTGCTGGGCGAGGGTGTCGTACTCTTCCTGGGAGCCGTCACACCAGTGTACCGCACTCGGGCGACAAAGGTCAGCCGTCTCCTGGACCCACTGGATCAGCTTTTTGTTTTTCACATAGTCTGGAGGGTTGATCTGCATTACAGTCATGGTCATTCTCATGTAGCTAAAAGTTATAAAAAAAAACGTCCGCAATCACCACTGACTGCGAACGTGCCGAAAAGAGAAATTGATTGCCCGGATGCTGTAACCTCCGGAGCTGAAAACCATCATCAATCATGGGATGAGGACTTTATTGAGGGGTTCCGGTTTTTTTGAGAGTATCAACAATTATTTTTTCAAAGTCATCCTTGCTTCTTGCCCCCGTAATAACCAGGGAAATGCGGCCAGCAGGGTTTACGACGAAAGAGGTCGGAATGGCATTAAGACCGCCGGATACATATCGGCTGAAGGCAGATACGATTTTGTCGTCAGCCATAACAACGGGATACGTTATATGATTTTTTGTGATAAAAGCTCGTATGGCTGGCACATTCTCATTGACGGCGACGCCAATAAAGGTAAAGCCGTTGCGTTCGTATTTTTTTTGGAGAGAGACCATATCAGGAACCTCTGCACAACAGGGAGGACACCATGATGCAAAAAAATTCACGATGTAGGCCTTGCCCGCAAGTTGAGTCGATGCAACAACTTTTCCATCAAGAGAGCGTGCGGCAAAAGATGGAGCCAATGGCAAGGCGACTGCCGGCGAAGCCGCAAAAAACACTCTCGCAAAACTGCACAACAAGAGAGCACCGAGTACCGACACCCTCGCCCCGTGACTGAACATCCTTTTCATACCGTTACCATTCATAATAAAGTGACTTGAAACTCCCTTTCAGGGAATATACAATTCTTCTTTTTTTTGACGGCTATAAATCATGCGTTATTTAGTCTTTGTGATTCTCTGTCAAAAAAATTATATTTGGACTTGAGTTTTTCGCCCTGCTTAAGCCACCTTAGCTCAGTTGGTAGAGCAACTGTTTCGTAAATAGTAGGTCGTGGGTTCGACTCCCTCAGGTGGCTCATGTCCGGAACGGTCAGAATGGCGAAAAAAAAAGAAGGTAACGCATCATTTCCGTTAAAAAAGGCACAAAAGCCTGGAAGCTCGAACGTTTGATTACACCATAAAATCCTATCCACACTGTCACTATGCAAGAAGGTAAGATTTCCCAAATCATCGGCCCTGTAGTTGATGTTGATTTTCCTGAAGGGCGGCTTCCGTCAATTCTGGATGCGCTGACCATTACAAGAGCCGACGGCACCAAGCTCGTCCTTGAAACACAACAGCATCTTGGAGAAGAGCGCGTTCGTACCGTTGCAATGGAGAGCACCGACGGTCTGGTAAGAGGCCTCAGCGTCGCAAACACAGGCAAGCCAATACAGGTACCTGTTGGCCTTGAAGTTCTCGGCAGAATGCTTAACGTTGTTGGCGAACCTATTGACGGACGCGGCCCGGTCAATACAAAAAAAAGCTATTCCATTCATCGCCTTGCGCCAAGATTTGACGAAATCTCTACGAAAGCAGAGATGTTTGAAACCGGCATCAAGGTTATCGATCTTCTCGAACCCTACTCCCGCGGTGGCAAAACCGGTCTCTTCGGAGGTGCCGGTGTAGGCAAGACCGTTCTGATCATGGAATTGATCAACAATATCGCCAAACAGCAGTCTGGCTTCAGCGTCTTTGCCGGAGTCGGAGAGCGTACCCGCGAAGGAAACGATCTTTGGCACGAAATGATGGAGTCGGGCGTTATCGACAAGACCGCTCTTGTCTTTGGCCAGATGAACGAACCTCCCGGAGCCCGTCAGAGGGTTGCCCTTACCGGACTCAGCATTGCCGAGTATTTCCGCGATGAAGAAGGTCGCGACGTGCTGCTCTTTATTGACAATATCTTCCGCTTTACCCAGGCCGGATCTGAAGTATCGGCACTGCTCGGACGTATGCCGAGTGCAGTAGGTTACCAGCCAACTCTTGCAACAGAGATGGGCGAACTTCAGGACAGGATTGTTTCAACCAACAAGGGCTCGGTCACGTCAGTACAGGCCATCTATGTGCCTGCAGATGATCTTACCGATCCGGCTCCTGCCACCGCCTTTGCTCACCTTGATGCAACAACCGTGCTGTCGCGCTCCATTGCCGAGCTTGGTATTTATCCTGCAGTTGACCCTCTTGACTCAACATCACGTATTCTTGACCCCAACATTGTCGGCGACGATCATTACGATACTGCCCAGGCCGTCAAACAGCTCTTGCAGCGCTACAAGGATCTTCAGGATATCATCGCCATTCTTGGTATGGATGAACTGAGCGACGAGGACAAGCTTGTTGTTTCAAGAGCAAGAAAAGTTCAGCGTTTCCTCTCACAGCCATTCTTTGTTGCCGAGGCCTTTACCGGTCTTGCCGGAAAATATGTGAAGCTTGAGGAGACCATCAAGGGCTTCAAGGAGATCATCGCAGGAAAGCATGACAATCTGCCGGAAAGCGCATTTTACCTTGTCGGCACCATTGAGGAAGCCGTAGAGAAAGCAAAAACGCTCTAAACAGAAGCAATAATCATGGCGAATTCCGATAAAGGCTTTCAGATAGAGATCGTCACTCCCCAGAAACTTCATTTTTCAGGGGAGGTCGTCAGTGTAACGGCACCTGGTGAACTGGGGCAGTTTCAGATCCTCAGAAACCATGCTCCGCTGCTCTCCTCGCTGACAAAAGGCAAAGTCAAACTTGCCCTGGCAGATCGCAGTGAGCAAACGTTTTCTATTCTTGACGGTTTTTTTGAAGTCAGCAGCAACAAGGCAATTCTGCTGACCGAAACCATTTCCTGATTTCAGGCCAATGAATAAAAAGCATCAGCATCTTCACGGATGCTGGTGTTTTTTGTGTTATGAAAACCCTTACACCAAAAGCCCTGCGCAAGGGAGACACCATCGGTCTCATCTCCCCCTCTTCACATTGCGCCTATCCCGATAAAATCGGGCAGGCAATAGGCTATCTCGAAAATAACGGCTACCAGGTCAAACCCTCCCGCCACCTCAACTGTATCGACACCGACCCCGCAATTGCTGATCAACAGAAGCTTCACGATCTTCATGAAATGTTCCTTGATCCCGCAATAAAGGCCATTATCTGCCTGAGAGGAGGAGCTGGTGCTTCAAGATTATTAAAAAAAATAAATTATGACCTCATCGCCGCCAATCCGAAAATAGTTGTCGGTTATTCAGACATCACTGCACTCTCGCTTGCCCTGTTTGCTAAAACCGGGCTGATCAGCTTTTCTGGCCCGATGCTTGCGACCGAGCTCTACAAACCAACACCCTATACCGAAGAGCATTTCTGGGGAATGTTGACCTCTCCCGCTTATGCACTTTCGCTTCAGAACTACCCTGACCATCCCATAACCTGTATCAGGGCAGGAAACGCAGAAGGAATACTTGTCGGTGGCAACCTCTCCGTACTCTCGTCGATGATTGGAACGCCCTACCTTCCTGCACTGAACGACTCACTGCTTTTTCTGGAAGATATCAACGAACCGGCATACCGTATCGACCGAATGCTTTCACACCTCGACAATGCCGGGCTGCTGGCACAGTGCAACGGCCTTCTTTTCGGCCAGTTCGGCAATGACGCAGAGAATACAAAGGCGGAAAATTTACGGCAGCAGCATATTTTCAGGTATTACAGTCAGGAGACCCATAGCAACGGACCGGTCATGAGAGGACTCTCCTACGGTCATATCAGGAATCTGATGACTATCCCGATCGGAGCACGCTTCAAAATGACGCTCTCACCGACGGGCAATTTTTCATTTGGAGCCCTCAGTCCGGTCATTGCATAAGGAGCAAACCCGCTTGAGCCTCCCAAGGTTACCTTGTCTGTTGCGACTCTTTTAACCTATCGTATTGATTAACTTATGAATTTATCACTCGCCCTCGGGTGGACGGCATCCATACCAAACCCTGTCACAAAACAGAGTGAACAAAGCACGGATACGGACTTGCTCGACGCCTGCCGTGTCGTTTTGTTCAATGACGAGGAGCACAGCTTCGACGAAGTGATTGCGCAGATCATCAAAGCGATACGCTGCAGTCGTCAGAAAGCCGAAAAACATACCTGGGAAGTGCACACCCGCGGACGCAGCATCGTGTATGCCGGACCGATCTTCCAGTGCCTGAAAGTAAGCTCCATTCTCGAAGAAATCGCCCTTAAAACCGAAATCCAAACAGGATAAAATCTGTTCCCTGTCGGGAAGTGCCCGTCATCCTAATTCTTGCCCGGTTCGGAGAGAGCGAACCACTTTGGCCAAACCTCCATCGACCATCCGGCAACCCGAAACTGCCGATACACAACTCCCATCCACTGCCGCAGCTCGACCATATTCATCTGCAACCGTGCCCGGTCTCCCCCAACATCAAGAGGAAAAATGATTGATGCCCCCCCGGCAGGACAATGCAAATCGACCTGTCCCGGTAGCACCGAACGCGCAAGCCCGCAAATCCTCACTGGCTCTGACGGCTGTTGGTGCCACTCTGCATCGTGCTGCTGAACAGAGAGCATCAACCCCTTGTCAATCAAAACCGATTGCTGTACCGAATGCTCAAGATGATGAACCAATTTCGGCACCAGCATCCGACACATACGCTGGGTCAACCAGAAAACCGCCGAATCTCCACCCAATACATCGGCCGACATGCGTATGCGATCTTCGATCTCAATGTATTGCAATGTGACTTTTTTAAGTACCACCATAGCGAACTTTTCTTTCCTGTTTTCAATTCTGATCGGCAATTCAGCCAACAACCCGCCGCTCCGTTGCCTAAACGTACTCATTCCCGACCAAAAGCCCAAGCCGACCCTCATACAGTGATGATCTTGCTTGCTTTCTTCTATTGAATGTTTTATCCTGTTGTACGGAAGGTTCCGAAGATTTTGCCACCATATTTTGAACAAACGATGAGTAATTCCGATCAAACACGGGTGCTGAGTGCCAATCTGCCACCTGATAAAGTGATGCATAAACTGGTTTCGCTGGCCAAACGTCGCGGATTTATTTTCCCTTCATCGGAGATCTATGAAGGGCTCTCCTCCTGCTTCGATTACGGGCCACTTGGCAGCGAGATGAAGCGCAATATCAAGGAACTCTGGTGGAACTCCATGACCCGCCACCACCAGAATATTGTCGGTCTTGATGCCTCAATCATGATGAACCCCCGTGTATGGGAGGCTTCTGGCCATGTGGCGAGCTTCAATGATCCGATGATTGACGACCGTACCACCAAAAGACGCTACCGCGCTGACCACCTGATTGAGAACCATATCGAAAAACTGCGCCGTGACAACAAGGAAGAGGATCTCCAGAGGGTACAGGGAGCTTACGAAGCTGTTGCGGTTGCTCAGGATTCGAACCGTGCACTGTACGATATTATCATTGCAGAGGGAATCAAGGCTCAGGATACGGGCTCGGGTGACTGGACAGAGGTGCGCCAGTTCAACCTGATGTTCCAGTGCAATATGGGTGCCGTCGCCGACAAATCCAGTATTGTCTACCTGCGGCCTGAAACTGCACAAGGAATTTTTGTGAATTTTCACAACGTCCGTGAGTCGTCGCGCATGAAAGTGCCGTTCGGTATTGCACAAATTGGCAAAGCCTTCCGCAATGAGATTGTGAAGGGCAACTTCATCTTCCGCATGGTAGAGTTTGAACAGATGGAGATGCAGTACTTCGTCAAACCCGGCACACAGGCAGAGGCGTTCGAGGCATGGCGGGAAGAGCGCTACGCCTGGTACACCACAGCACTTGGTATCAGCAAAAAG
>CAINOO010000003.1 GCA_903851535.1 uncultured Chlorobiaceae bacterium
GAGCTTTGCCGATCTCCACCAGGTGACGGTTCTTCTGAAAGGAGCTCCTACCGTTATTGCAGGAGCTGAAGGGCCAGCTCTCCTCAACACCAGCGGCACCGAAGCGCTTGCCACGGCCGGAACGGGAGATGTGCTCTCCGGAATGATTGTCGCTCTGGCGGCAAAAGGGTTAGGTCTTTTTAATGCAGCAGGAGGAGCAGCATGGTTTCACGGCAGGGCCGGGGACCTCGCAAGCGACGTCGCCAGCCTGGTATCATCAGGTATGGTTGTTGAGACCATCCCACAGGCCATCGGGGAAATTTTTGAGCGGGAAGAGTAAGTGTTGATAATGATGTAGTATTTGCCAATTGCCTGAAGAACCTTTTGCCTGTAACTGATGAGCTTCATACTCCCCATCAACATTGAAAACCTTCTCCATTGCAGTGGAGTTGAGTCGGCACGTATAGAGTTCAAGAGCGGTTGGAATGAAAAAACGACTGGCATACAGCTCTTGAAAACCATCGCTGCTTTTGCCAACGACCTGCAAAACCTCAATGGCGGATATATCATCATTGGTGTCGCAGAAGAAAAAGGTTGTGCCGTCATGCCCCCCTGCGGAATTGCGCCGGAAAAGATTGACGCAATCCAGAAATGGATTCGCGGAAACTGCAATCGTATTGATCCGGAATATCAGCCTGTATTCTCGCCAGAAGTGGTTGACGGTAAACATATTCTTGTACTCTGGGTGCCCGGAAGTGATATTCGGCCTCACAGCGCACCTGATGGAGAAAAAGAAGACAAAAAATACTTTGTCCGCATTGGCTCTGAAACTGTTGATGCTGCAAAAAACGGAGTGCTTCAGGAACTCCTTCAATTGACAGCCCGTGTACCCTACGATGACAGGCGTGCCCAGCAGGCAAAATCTGAAGAGATGCGTGAAAGCAAAGTTCGCGAATTTTTATCGGATATTCACAGTGGACTTCTGGAGGAGACAAATACCAGGGAACTCTACAGAAAACTCAAGATTACGGTACCTGTCAACGGCCATGATGTCCCAAAAAACATAGGCTTGTTGCTCTTCAGCGAAAACCCTGAACAGTGGTTTCCGGGAGTGCGAATTGAGGTGGTCGAATATGCAGCCAATGCCTTCGGCAATATCATTGAAGAGAGAATTTTTCGCGGAGGTATCCATGAGCAACTGAAAAGTGCCCTGGCCTACCTCGAAAATATCTCCAGCGCCCATTTTGAAAAGCAAGCCAACTCTTTCCGTGTCAAAGGCTGGGTAAGCTATCCAATACATGCGCTTCGGGAAACTCTTGTAAACGCTGTTTATCACAGAAGCTATGAATCCTGCCCCGAACCGGTCAAAGTCTATCTCTATCCGGACAGAATCGAGGTCATCAGTTATCCCGGACCAGTGCAAGGCATAATGCAGGAACACTTGTGCCAGAAGGCTCCCATGCCACCTGTTCCGGCACGTAACCGCCGGGTTGGGGAATTTCTCAAGGAACTACGCCTTGCAGAAGGCCGGGGCACGGGACTCCCCAAACTCTATAAATCCATGCGAGATAATGGATCTCCAGATCCAAAATTTGATTTTGACGAAGGGCGATCATATTTCAGGGTAACACTTCCGGCTCATCCAGAATATGTGGCAATTTCAGCCTTGCGGGATGCGGCTCACCTGCGAGCCATTGGAAACGACAACGACGCATTTCAGAGAATTGAAGAAATTTGGCAACAACATCCCGGCTCACCATCCTTGACGGCGGAATTGATTCGACTCACAGGCGCAAAAGGAAAAAGTGGAACCGCCGAAACTATTTTTGCCAAATTCAGGGAATCCACTGCATCAGCGTTCATTCCTCCGGTAACCAATGTCTTGATTGATGTTCTGCTGGATGCTGGACGTGAAGAGGCTGCGCGCAACCTGCTTGAGCAACTTCCCCAATATTTAACCAGCACTGACGCTCTGGAGGCGGCCATTCTTGCACGCAGAATGGATCGCCATGAAACGGCTCATCGTTATTTCGACCGAGCCGGAGATGCTCTTTTGCATGACTCCAGGGCATTGCACGAGTTTGCACAAACCAAAATCAAACTCGCACAAAAACTCATACGACAAAAGCAGTCGAGTACATTTAATCATGAATCAAATCGACGACTGCTGATGGAAGCAAAAGAGCTTCTTGAACGCGTTGTGCAAATGGAAGCCGACAAGGCACGACACGCTTGGGCATGGCGGGATTTGGGACGGGTAAAAATATGGCTTAAATTTCCGGAACAGGAGATCAGAAATGCTTACAACCATGCCATAAACTCCCTTCCCGATGAGCTCCGCTTCCGGGAAGAGCTCGCAAAATGGGAGCGAAACAAGGCGTGAGTGAGGCTGTCGCCTTGGCCGCGAAAGGGGCCTCCCCCGTCAACGCCGCAGCCACATCCGCAGCACATGGTTTCACGGCAGGGCCGGAGACCTCGCAAGCGACGTCGCCAGCCTGGTCTCCTCCGGTATGGTCGTTGAGGCCATTTCACAGGCAATCGGGGAGATTTTTGAGCGGGAAGAGTAACAAATTAACCAGCAGTTTTGCTGCTTCACTTTTGGGATTACACTATATTTTTGCCTTCCTTTGTTAATCTGTATTACCATCAACTCTTCATTTTCTTTTTTGCTTCATCAATAAATCGTTGTGCCCACGGAGAGGCTTTCATGATTTTAACGGGATCAATCCTCTCCAAAATTTTGAACGA
>CAINOO010000004.1 GCA_903851535.1 uncultured Chlorobiaceae bacterium
ACGATAACTATTGATCTTCTCATCTTTATTCTCCAACAGAGACAACCACAGGCAATAGGCACGTGCGGCATACCATGTTACACCAACCACAGGCTGATCCTCACCGTCGAATTTTCTCTCTTCATCATACTCTGAACGAAAGAGTGTGGCAAGACCGTCTTTACCTTCCTTGAGGTACTTTGTAAATCCATCATCCCATGTTTTCTTTTCTGCAATCTCTATCAGCTTTTCCTTGAATCCTGGCGATTCCCCAATTGCAGCAATGAATAAGCGGTAGAGTTTGTTGGTTACTGGATATTTGGCGACATAGAGATCAGCTACGGGCTCTTCCTTTCCTGTCTCCGAATAAATATAGCTTCCACCTGGAATCAAGATGTACTCTGCATTCTGCTCATTTTTGTTAAGTATTGATTTGGTGGTTCCTAATACTGGCTTTTCAGATCCAAGTTCTTCTATCTGGCCGCCAAGGGCACGAATCAACTCATCTGTTCTACCGGCAACATCTTTGTTTTTTGCAAGCTTCTTTATCCTGAAATCCAGCAAAGCCTCAAGAGCCAATGGCTTTTTGATGGCTTTCAGACAGTCGAGTATCACCCGCTGACATCCGGCTGAGGTTGTAGGGTCAAGTAGTTTTTTACAAAGGGAGTCAACCTTTAGTCCTTTGGCTTCTTCAATGATTGTTTGCAATAAAAGCTGCTGCTTTGGAGTAAATGCTTCACCATGAGGAGAATTGAAAAGCTTTTCCATGAAGCAATCAAAGATGTTGGCGTCAACTGAGCTGAAAAAAAATCGAAGTGGTTCTTCCCACCAGTCTTGTCCGAAATGGGTGACAAGATTGTTAAGTTGATCATAAGGTCTATCTTCCTTGAGCTGAATACCGGCAAGATATTCACGGAACGATTTGTGACGGAAAAGGTACTCCCTGCCCGCACTATCAACCAACAAGCCAGCACGCTTGACCAGATAATAGCAAAATGCTTCAGGAGTGGGAGCAGGCTCGGGAGTATTGAGGGTATCGAGACACCCCTTCATGGTGGAGTGCATGTCGGCTCTCGGAGCTTCGTCTTTTTTCAGCGTACCCTGCATCCAGAGTGAGACTGGAGCAAGAACTTGGCGGGCATCTATTGCTGAGAGCAACGGCTTGATGTTCTTTCGCTTATCCCTGAATTCGAGCAGATAATTGAGTGCTGCATCATAGAGTTCCGCCCGACTTTCCGGCATGTACTCCCTGTCTTTCCAGAGAATTGCCATGATCTGCAGAATCATAGGAATGGCTGCCAATTGACGCAACCCCTTGTTTTTCTCTGCTTTCAGATGTGCGACAATTGTTTGCGTACGCTGATCGGCTTCTTTGGTTTGCTTCTCCTGCCATCCGGTTTCATCAAATCCCTCTTCACAGGGCTCTTTCAGAAATGCAGCTGTAAACCAGTTCTTTAAAAACCGCTCTTGCTGATCCGGCGTGAAGTCCTGTACATCAGCCCGTTCGTAGTCGCACGCAAGCTCAATACCTTCCTCTTTATTGTACCCTGTCGACCGCGATGTAACCACAAAAAAGGCCTTGCTAAACCCTGCCCAAACGTTATCAATCCACTTGCACACTTCAATGCGGTCAGCAGTGTTGCTGATTTCATCAAGGCCGTCGAGCAAGACGAGTGAAGTTCCGCTGTTAAGCCAGTCAGTGAAAACATCAGTGGCAATAGTTTGCTGGTGCTTTTTAGCCCAGTTGGCAAGGTTTGCCGGCAGTGAAATGTAGTCTCCTTCTTTATCACGGACAAGCTCACGAAGCGGGATATAAAAGACATTGACCGGTTCGGTAAAGCCAAGTCTTTTATAATTCTCAAGTGCGCACAAGGCATAATATTTGAGCAGCGTTGTTTTTCCAGCACCCGGATCACCGATAACAAGCAGCATCCTTCGCCCTCTACGGTCTTGAAATGCCCGTTTCATTATCTTGTCGGGATAGAGGATGTGCTCATTTCCCTGCGGGTTATTCTTTTCTTTATTATCGCTCTCCTGCCTGTCGGAAAGACGTAAGGGTACAAAAGTATCGTCATTCAGATTGACCTTGATACTCTCAACACCTGGCAGGCCAAGCATACGGATATAGCCAAGCTCAACCTTTATTATTGCCTTATAAGATTCGTATTTCAATTGGTTTTTATCAGCGTTTTGATTACCTGATGGCTGCTGTGGTGAGCCGGAACTATCAAAACCTTTAATCTGAAAGGTGTTAGTATATGATGGTGCTGGAAAAATGCCGGTGTCGAGAGTCCATATTTCCCGGGGTTTATCGACGTAGTGGATGGGAAAGATTTCTACATGATTGCCTTCGAACGTGGCGTACATCGCACTGTTTGGATGTTGCCTTGTCTGGTAGGCCGC
>CAINOO010000005.1 GCA_903851535.1 uncultured Chlorobiaceae bacterium
GCTTGTTTAGTTTTTGTCAATAAAAACATCAAGATACTTGCGGAAAACAAAAACCCGGTTCCGTTGCCATCCGGTTTCTTCATGCAAGATACCAAGCTCTACCATCGTCCCTACCAGTTGATTTGCAGAATAATACTTGATGCCAAGGCAATCCGAAGCTTGATTAACACTGATCACCGGTTCCTTATAAAGACGAAGCAGCAAGCTGTGCACATTTTCTGCTCGTTTTCCCAAAGTAATCACCTGAGCATCAATCTCTTGTCGCAAAGCAAGAATACTTTTGAACGTTTGTTTGCCACTTTCGGCAGTCTCGGTCATTGCCTGAAGGAAAAAACGCACCCAGGAGCCAATATCATTCGACTCACGAACTCGGGTCAAGGCATCATAATATGCTCCACGATGCTTCTCCAGATGAGCTGAAAGATACAGTGATGGCTTGTTCAACAGACCATGGCTCACAAGGTACAGAGTGATCAGCAAACGACCAATACGGCCATTACCGTCGAGAAAAGGATGAATGGTCTCGAACTGATAATGACTGAGGGCGCAACGTACCAGATGTGGCACATGAATTGATCTATTGTGCCAGAATGTTTCAAGATCAGTGAGCAACTCTGGCAGATCCTCGTGATGAGGTGGAATAAAAGCTGCATCAGCCAACGAAGAACCGCCTATCCAGTTCTGGCTGTGGCGAAATTCACCTGGAGTTTTGCGCTCACCTCTGGCTCCAGCCAGAAGGCTCTCGTGTGTTTGGCGTAACAGTCGCATTGAAAGAGGCAATCGTTGCAGATCTGCAATGGCTCGATTCATTGCCTCAACATAGTTGCGAACCTCACGCCAATCGTCACGGCGTTCGGGGCGTATGGCTGACTCCTCCAGTACCGCCTCATCCATTTCGGTTCGAGTACCCTCAATACGGCTGGAGGTGTTCGCCTCTTTGATGATATGCATGTGAATAAAGAGATCCACATCAGGCACAATCATGGTGAAAGCATTTAACTCACCCAAGGCTCTGGTGGCATTTTCGAGCAGCACATTGATACGAGGATCATCCCAGCACCACTCCTGATTGATCGGTGTTGGCTGAAAACTCTTGTATTGAAATTGTTGCTTCCAAGTCCCGGAAGTGAATGATTCGAATTTCATAGTAACTCTTTCGAAGAAAAATAATATTTGTCAGGATTCAGGCGAATAAGCGCATCACACCCCATCGACTCCATCAGTACGCTGAAGTCTTGGTTCTGCAACTTTTCGGCAGGCAAAACTCGACATCCTTTGACAGCACTTGAGAAGTGACCGTCGTTGAAATACCATACCTCGGTACCATTTTCGTGATGCCACGCAAATGGTTTTCGGGCAGTAATTGATAACTGAGCGAATCAAAGTGTGATTGTTTGAGAGTAGCGAATCGGTCACAACTTGTGACCAGTTCACTTTTTTCAGTCTCAGACAACCTCATTGGCTCACTCTCCCCGCTTCATTCGTGCACGCCGGGCATCTTCGCGGCGAATAGCTGACTTGAGTTGCCGTTCGTTTAAAAATTCAACACCTGCCAGAACCATCTCCTTGGTTGCGCGACGCAGTACCCGCTCCACATCGGAGTGACTCATTCCCTTGAACAGGTTGGCCACCTCGTTGTTATCGACCTCAAAATCCCGACGTACTACCCTCAGTTTGCAGGCGAGAAGGCGACGCAACTGTTCCAAATTGGGTGGCTCAAAAACCAGTACTTCGTCAAACCGGCGCCATACGGCAGCATCAAGAATACTTTCGTGGTTGGTGGCTAATTCATTGATTGCCTATCCCTCAAGGTAACGAATCAGCAGTTACCGTTCTAATAATTGCTCCATAGATACCAGCAAAACTACTTCACTGAGCGCCCACTCATTCGCCACCCCGGCTTTTTTTGAGCGCCATACTACCCGTTTCAGTCAGGCGATATTTCTGGAGAGGGCTGCTTGGTTTTTCGGGAATGGTCATCTCTACAAAGGTACCATTCAGAGATGGTTGCAGGAATGCATCGCGGAAGTGCTTGCGGTCTTTAATATGCAAGGCTTCCATCAGTTCAGCGGCACTCATTTCATGATCAAGCAGCGCGATAAGTCTCAACGCTTGGGGGGTAGCCTGGGGGGTAGCTTGAGGGGTAGCTTGAGGGGTAACCTGATGGGTAGCTTGGGGGCTTGTAAAGGTAATGGTCACACCAAGGTTGTCGCCTGATACCCATGTTGGAGCTGGCAGTCCTGCCTCACGGCACGCCTTGATGATTTGCATACTCCCGCGACCAGCTTTTTCCATAAGTCCTCGCAAATAGAGTACATGTGCGATATCCGGGTTTCTGAGCACCGAGATGTGACCCTTGGAAAGAGTTTCGACCGTTACGCCGTCCGGCAGACTTCCGGAGTTCCAGATTTCCATGCGATGAGGATAAATATGAATACTGATTCCTCCAGAAGGTGAGGTGTAATCACGATGTGCAAAGGCGTTGATGAGTGCTTCACGAACAGCAAATTCGGGATAGATCGGAACGTCTTCGCGCTGAGGGGTTCCTTTTCGGAAATGGGCGCGTGTTTGCGTATTGCGGACAATAAATGCAAAAGCTTGCTCAAATACCCAGTGCAGTGGCCCTTCGATCGATTTCATGTCGGAAAAGGTATCCCCGGTTTTATCTGACTGGTAACAGATTGCGCGAACGCGGGTCTGGGGATAGCGGAGTGCTGGATTACGGGTAAAGAGTACATCACCCCCTTGCGTAAGGCGCCCGTAACGGGCCATGGCAAGATCTTCAAGCACGTCAGCCAGATTATCAGCATTCCGAAAAAAAGCACGATGAACCTTTTGGGCATCACGAACCGTTGCGGAGACTTCGCCTTGATCGAGCTCACTATCCAGTTCTGCCAGAGAGCTGCGTCGCTCCCACCGTTCGGGTTTAATCTGCTGGCGCATCACCATGTCACGGATGGTCTCAATATCCGCTTTTTTTGTTGTTGATCCGGAGCGGATATAGATGGTGTCGTGGTAAGCGTAGGGTAGATCCTTTCCGGCGGGCACTTCGAGCACAAAAACGGGTTTGCCTTCCAGCGTGCGCATTTCAACCGATACAAGCGCTTTTGGTGACAGTTTTTCATGAATCTGTTTTTCCAGCATCGCAAGACCATCGTTATCGACACCGGTAATATCGCCATTATCCTCTACACCGCATACAACATAGCCTCCACCTGAGTTGAGAAATCCGCAGACATCACGCCCTGCAAGAGAACTTTTTGCTGATGCCTTGTATACGATACGCTGATTTTCACCAAGAAGAAGCAGTTCCCGAATTTTGTCCTGATTCATGATATGCCTCCTTTATTAAGGGTGGAAATTCTGTTTTTGAAGTTCTCTTCAACAAACAGTTCTACCTCTTGATAGCGGGAAAACTGTGACGTTACAAACAATGAGCTCTCTTCAACTGTCCGATATTTCTGCACCCAGTTTCCATGCCGTTCAGCCAAAGCAGTACCGTCAACAATAGCCTCTTCATAAAGATCAAGCACTCTCAGGTCATCCATAATATCGCTCTTTTTGAGTGTGAGCTTTTCCCGGCCAGCTTTTTTCGCATAATCAAGATTTTTTAATAGTGACCAAGCAAAGACCACATGATCGTGAGCCAAAAGCCAGCGATTTTTTTTCAAAGCAATGGCTTTACGAATCTCCTGATGGGTAATGGAGAGGCTTTGTGGATCTTTCTCGTCCTGTCCGCTGCCGTACCTTGTCGTAATAATGCCCAAAAAGAGGTCGCACTTTTCTACGGCAACAAGGCAGTTGTCGAAGGCTGTACGGTTGGAGAACACTGGCACCGTGCCTTTGTGCGACATCCAGACCTCATAACCGTAATCAGTAAGCAGGGTATA
>CAINOO010000006.1 GCA_903851535.1 uncultured Chlorobiaceae bacterium
GACAGGGGTTTGTGCGGAGCATTCAATACCAATGCCATCAAACTTGCGAGCAAAATTATTCATGAGGATTACCCTGCTCTTCACAGCAAGGGCGGAGTCAGCCTGATCTGTGCCGGTTCCCGTGGATTTGATTTTTTCAGGAAGAGAGAGTACAAGATAGTCAAGGGTTACACGGCTGTTTTTCAGCACCTTGATTTCAGTACGGCAAAAGAGATTGCCGATATCGCCTCTGGCATGTATCTGCGTGGTGAGGTTGACAGGGTTGTGGTTGCCTACAATGAATTCAAGTCGGTGCTTGCGCCGAACCTGAGAGAGGAGGTGATTTTGCCTATTGCCCCTGAAGTATCAGGATCGGAGAGCAGCAGTGATTACATTTATGAGCCATCACCGGCGGCCATTATCGACGTTCTGGTACCCAAGCACCTCAATACACAGATATGGAGAATGATGCTTGAGTCGAATGCAGCAGAGCAGGCGGCCCGGATGTCGGCGATGGATTCTGCAACTGAAAATGCCAAGGAGCTTTTACGAACGCTCAATATCAGTTACAACCGTGCACGCCAGGCGGCGATTACTACCGAGCTGAGTGAAATTGTTTCAGGTGCTGATGCCTTGACCAATTGATGCTCTCTTTGATCGTACTTATTACCAAAAGCGCCTGCAAAGGCGCTTTTTTTTGTGCCAGTTGCCACTCATTCAGGAAATGATTTATATTTTACGAGTTAGTGATCGGGTTGTTCAATCTCTTTTCATATTTAATTCACAGGCATGGGCGGGAGCATGAAGATATACAAGTTTGGAGGTACTTCTCTGGGGTCAGCCGGGCGGATTAAAAAAGTTGCCGATATTATCGCCGGGGCACTGCACGAGGGCAAGCTGATTGTGGTGGTTTCGGCCATTCATCGAGTTACTGATCTTTTGCTTGAATCAGCTACAAAAGCTTGCAGCGGCGAGAGCCTTTATCGCAGTTCACTCGAAGAGGTTGAGCATCTTCATCTCTCGATAGCCCGCGAGCTTTTTTCGGTTGCGCTGCTTGACGATGTCACAGCCGCTCTTCGTTCTGAACTTTCAGAGCTGAATGATCTTGTGCAGGGAGTTTTTTTGCTCAGGGAACTCTCTGAAAAAAGCCAGGCGGCGGTGCTTGGTTTTGGTGAACGACTTTCCGCCCTTGTGGTCAGCCGTTACCTGCAGGAGCGCGGTATTGCATCGTTTTCACTTGATGCCCGCAAACTGATTGTGACCGACGCCAATTATGCTGATGCCCGTGTCGATATCCACACATCCGAACTGCATATCAAAAAAGAGCTTTCCTTTTTTGAAGGTGTGCCTGTCGTGACTGGATTTATTGCCGCAGCGCCGGATGGTTCATCGACGACGCTTGGTCGTGGCGGCTCCGATTATACAGCATCTCTTCTTGGCGCCGCACTTGGCGCTGCGGAAATCTGGATATGGAGTGATGTCGATGGCTTTTTCAGTGCGGATCCAAAACGGGTTCGGGATGCCCGGATTTTGCCCCATATCAGTTATGCGGAGGCGATGGAACTCTCTCATGCTGGTGCAAGGGTTCTCCATCCTCTTGCTGTTCAGCCTGCAATGAAAGCGGGGATTCCCCTGCTGATCAAAAACTCTTTTAACCCCGGAGCAAAAGGTACGCGCATTGAGCGTGCCGCCCCTTCAGGGAGTAGCCGTACATTGCCGGTAACGGGGCTCACCTCAATTAACAAGGTTGTGCTCTTGAATGTGTCGGGAAGCGGGATGGCCGGTGTTCCGGGTGTTGCCTCACGCCTCTTCAGTTGCCTGGCTCGCCACAGGATCAATATCATATTCATCTCACAGGCTTCATCCGAGCAGTCGATCACTCTTGCCATCACTCCGTCCCAGGCGGTAAAAGCAAAAAAAATATTGGAGGAGGTCTTCAGTGCCGAGATAGAATCCCGTCAGATTGAGCCCCTTGTGATCCGCCGCAACCTTGCCCTTATCGCTGTGGTTGGCAATAATATGTCTGGCCATCCGGGAGTTTCTGCCCAATTGTTTGAAACACTTGGCAAAAACGGTATCAATGTCATTGCCGTTGCGCAGGGTGCCAACGAGATGAATATCTCTCTGGTCATTGATGCCCATGATGAGGACAAGGCGCTGAACTGCATTCATGAATCCTTTTTTCTCTCACAGCGCAAGGTGCATCTCTTTATTGCCGGCACCGGTACCATTGCAAAAAGTTTGATCGGCCAGATCAGCGCCCATCGCCTCAATTTGCAGCAGGATAATGACCTTGATGTGGTAGTTTGCGGGATGGCAAATACACGCGAAATTGCCATTGATAGTAACGGTATCAATCTTCAGAACTGGCAGGCAGCCCTCTTGCCAAGAGTTGATCATCCGGGTATTGAAGGCTATCTGCAGCTTATCAGGGAGAGAAACCTGCACAACACCATTTTTGTTGATTGTACCGCAAGTGCACAGGTTGCAGAACGTTATCCTGACTTGCTGCGTGCAAATATTTCTGTGGTGACGGCCAACAAACTTGGTATGGCCGCTCCCTTGCCGCTTTATCGGAGCATACGGGATGCCCAGAAGAAAAGCAATGCCCGTTTTCTCTATGAAACCAATGTGGGTGCCGGATTGCCGATCATCAACACCCTGAATGACCTGAAAAACAGCGGAGACAAGATCATCAGTATTGAGGGTGTTCTTTCCGGAACCTTGAGTTTTATCTTTAATGAGCTGCGCAAAGGGGGACGTTTCAGTGAAATTGTCCGTCGGGCACAGGAAGCGGGCTATACCGAGCCTGATCCGCGGGATGACCTTTCCGGTGCTGATTTTGCAAGGAAGTTCCTCATTCTCGGTCGTGAACTTGGCTTTATGCTGGAGTATGGTGATGTTGTTTGTGAGAGCCTTGTGCCCGGGGAGTATCGTGGTGAAATGCCGGTTCAAGAGTTTCTTGACCGTTTGTCGGGTGTCGATGCATGGTATGCCGATGCCATTGCACAGGCAGCCAAAGAGGGGATGACCATTGCCTATGCCGGAGAAATCAGGGATGGAAAGGCCAGCATCGGGGTGAAAAGGATTCCGCTTGCAAGTCCGATTGCCGGACTCAGCGGATCGGAGAATATGGTGGTTTTTACCACCGAGCGTTATCGGGCAACTCCACTTGTCGTACGGGGTCCCGGTGCAGGAGGGGAGGTGACGGCAGGCGGCGTTTTTGCCGACATCTTGCGCATTGCAAGTTATCTTGTTTAAGGAGAATAGTTTATGCGTGCAGAAATTGTTTCTGTCGGAGATGAATTGCTCAAGGGGCAGAGGGTCAATACCAATGCGGCATTTATGGCCGCAGCTCTTGCCGGTATAGGTGTGCCGGTTGGCCGGATTGTAGCCTGCTCTGATGGTGAAGAGGAGATTGCTGCGGTGTTCACCGAATCGCTTGAACGGGCCGACATGGTGCTTGTTACAGGAGGTCTCGGGCCGACACGCGATGACCGTACCAAAAAGGTGGCCAGGCAGCTCCTCAAAAGAGGGCTTGAACTGAACGAGGAGGTTTTTGCCACTCTTGCCGCCCGGGCCGGGCAGAGAGGAGTTGAGATGACGGAGTCACTCCGTGATCAGGCGATGGTGATAGAGGGCTCTCATGTTATGGCTAACACGAAGGGAACGGCGGCAGGGATGATTCTCCAGTGTGGAGAGCAGTTTCAGAACCACTATCTGGTACTGATGCCTGGTGTGCCTTCCGAAATGAAGGCCATGATGGAGCTTACGGTTCTTCCCTTTTTTGCGGCACTTTCCGATACCGTGATTCGTCATACACCAATCAAAACGGTTGGTATTGGTGAATCGACCCTTGCTGAAATGATTGCGGATAGCGAAGATGCCCTTCCTGCGGGCACAACGCTTGCCTATCTGCCTCATGCTGCGGGTGTCACCCTGATGGTCAGCACTCTTGGAAGAGAGCGGGAAGCGGTTGAGCGTGATAATGGCAAGGTTGTTGATGCCATTGTCGGGAGGGCCGGGAAGTTTATCTATGCAACCACAGAAGTCTCGCTTGAGGCGACGATTGGTGCAATGCTCTCAGCCGAAGGGATGAGTGTCGCTGTAGCCGAGTCCTGCACAGGCGGTCTTGTGGCAAGCCGTTTGACCGATGTGCCGGGTTCGTCATCATATTTTCTTCAGGGTTTTGTGGTCTACAGCAACCAGGCAAAAGAGAGGAGTCTCGGAGTGCCGGGTGAAATCATCGAAAGATTCGGGGCGGTGAGTGAAGAGGTTGCCCGGGCAATGGCCGTTGGGTGCCTTGAAAAAAGCGGGGCCGATTTTGCCCTTTCGACCACGGGTGTTGCTGGACCTGCTGGGGGCTCTCTGGAAAAACCGGTCGGTACGCTCTGCCTGGCCATCGCCAAAAAAACGTCGGGTGTTCTGCTCTCCAAAACGCTTCTCATGCATGGAGATCGGGAGGTCAACAAGCTCCGTTTCAGCGAAGCCGTTCTGCGTGA
>CAINOO010000007.1 GCA_903851535.1 uncultured Chlorobiaceae bacterium
GGAGGATGAGGAATGCCAAGGGTATAGGCTGTGGCAATAAACTCCCCGCAATCCCAGAACGAGAAGGTCGGGGCCATGGTGCGGAGATATAAAACTTCGGAGATAAAAAAAAGAACGGCAGCAAGCGTGCGGTTAATCGTCCGGTGTGTCATAGGAGAAACGTGCTCAAATGTATTGGGTTACCCGAAAATAAACTCTTCGGCAATGAGATCGGCAAACAAAAAACCCTTTTGGGTCAGATAAAGAGAGCCCTCATGCTGCTCTATCCACCCCCTCTCTGAAAATCGGGCAATAATCGGCGAAAGAGTGTGCCCTAATTTATTTCCTTTTCGCAAAAAATCAACATCCAGACCGCTGTTTATTCGAAGTGTGAGAAATACCTGTTCAGTAAACCGCTCCTCAACCGAAAGCTCTTCACGAAAAGAGACGGCATCTGCAGGAGCCGCAAGATATCGTGCAAGACTCGAAACATTTGCCGTACGAAGCTCACGCTGCGGTGAAACAAAAAAACTGTGGGCAGAAGGGCCGAAACCAAGGTAGGGCTCCCGCTGCCATGTGGCGAGATTGTAGCGTGAATGGTAACCAGGCAGAGAGAAATTGGAAACCTCGTACTGGCTGTAACCCTCATTCGAGAGTGCACGTTGTGCCTGTTCATAGAGTGAGGCCTGCAGATCATCATCAGGAACGATAACAAGGCCCTTTGCTACCTTGCTATGGAGGATGGTCTTCGGCTCAACCGAGAGCATATAGAGCGAGAGATGATGGGGATGCAGGGCCAGAGCCTCATGCAGGTCGGCCTTCCATAGTGAACGGTTCTCTCCGGGAACCCCGCAGATCAGGTCAACGCTTACCGACTCAAACCGACGGAGTGCGGCAGCGGTTACCCGGCTCGCCTGCAGTGCCGTGTGCGCCCGGCCAAGCGCGTGGAGCTTTTCTGTGGTAAACGACTGCACTCCGATACTGAGCCGCGTTATCCCCGCTGCCCGAAGCTCGTCCATTGCCTTGAGACTGAGATCTTCGGGATTGGCCTCAAGGGCAATTTCACTATCAGGAGCAACGTTGCATAGCGAGGCAATTTCGTCAAGCCATCCGGCAAGATAGCGGACGGGGACCAGGGAGGGAGTACCTCCACCAAAATGAATGGCACTGACCGTTTGCCCTCTGAGTTCCTCCGACCGGGAGAGTGTTTCGAGGGAGAGTGCACGAAAAAAAGCATCGATCTGCTTTCCACCTGTCACCAGATAAAAATCACAGTAGGAGCAGCGGGCCTTGCAGAATGGGATATGCAGATAAAGGGTCAGCATGAGCTGAACATGCTGGCATGACGAAGCAAAAGAAGATCAGGAGAGGGCAAGAATATACTCCGTAACGGCTTGATAGAGATCGTCAGCCACAAATTCAGGAATGATGTTCCGTGTCAGGCAAAGCGCCTCTTCGTTGTGGCCGGTACGAACCAGCACAGGCCGAAGTCCGGCACGCAGGCCACACTCAACGTCGAGTGTTTTATCTCCGACAAAAAACGAAGCGCTTCGGTCAACAACGATCCCTTCTTTTAAAAAATCACTGATAGCCAATTCAACCATCCCTGTTGCAGGTTTGCGAAAATCAGCAAAACGATCGTACTCAGGATGGGGGTATTCAGGGTGAAAGGGACAGTAATAACAGCGGTCAAAGCCGGCGTTTTTGGCCGAAAGGATCTCATTGAGATAGCGGTTTACCTCTTCAACCTGCCCGACCGTAGCAATACCTCTGGCAATCCCTGCCTGGTTGCTCACAATGACAATCCGGAATCCGGCACGTTTTGCAAGTGCAATAGCCTCATCAGAGCGATCAATCAGCTTCAACTGTTCTTTTAAAAAAACGTATGAGCCAATGTCCTGATTTATTGTGCCATCCCTGTCAAGAAAAAGTACTTTTGTTTTCTGCACCATAGCCCCGCCTATTGCTCAATAAGTTCGCGATACAACTGATCATACTCTTCTGCCGATTTTTTCCAGGTAAAGTCGCGGGTCATGGCTGTTGTAACAATCTGCTGCCAGCTCTCCTCATCATGAAAACAGGCAAGAGCCTCTTCAAGCTTGCCGACAAGCGACTCAGCGGTATAATCATGAAAAATGAATCCTGAACCACTCTCTTCAGCAAACTCCTCTATGGTTTCTATAATCCCTCCACCGGCGTATGCAACCGGTATTGTTCCGTAATTCATGGCAAACATCTGAATCATGCCGCATGACTCAATCATACCTGGCATGAGCAGAATATCCAATCCGGCAATGGCAAGATGAAAAAATGAGTCAGAAAATTCACCATGCACACTTACCTGCTCGGGATGCTCGAGGGCAAAATCCTGAAAAACTTTTTCATATTTCTTGTCGCCAGCACCACTGATCACAAGCTGAATATCGAGCGATGCAAGCTGCTCAAGGCTCCGCTGCAGCAGCTCAGCTCCCTGAAACTCGTCAAAATTGACGATCACCCCCACCACGGGCACACCCTCAACATAAGGAAGGCCCGCTTCCTCAAGCAATGCTTTTTTATTATCAAGCTTGCCATCCATGTGCTCAATACTGTAGCGTTTCTTGATAAGCTTGTCCACCGCAGAGTTCCACTGCCTGGTATCGATACCATTAACAATACCATAAAACTTTGACTGATGCTCCTCAAGAACCCGGCCAAGCCCGTAGGTCTGCAAACCATCATGCACAATTTTATCGGCATACACTTTCGATGTCGTTGTCAACAGGTCGGCATGTTCAACGCCGGTATAGAGCAGATTGACTTCATCATTGCGGCAATGCAGAGCCGAGCAAACCTCTTCAGGCAGCAGCTTCTGGAATGCCTTGAGGGGAAGAAGACCCTGACGATAAATATTGTGAATGGTAAAAACCGTTTTTATATCCCTGAAAAACTCATGAGAGGCATAAACCGTTTTCAAAAGCAGGGGAATAAGGCCTGCATGCCAGTCGTGACAGTGGATAATATCAGGTTTCCAGCCAAGCCGCTGCAGGGTCTCAAGAACTCCTATATTGAAAAAAACCACCTTGTCGGTACTTCCCTTCAGATCACTTCCATTATAGATATCGGAAAAAAGACCGTTACGCTTAAAATATTTTTCGTTATAAAGGAAATAGGTCTGGATCTTGCTTGAAGGCAGTGCGGTCACCTTGACGTGCAGCAAATCGATTTTTTCCTTGAGATCAACTTCAATGTCGGATAGACGCAGGACATCATGCAACCTGAATTTACGATCGTTGATGGTACCGTATTTCGGCATCATGATGCGGGCCTCAAAGCCTTCCTCCTCAATCGCCTGGGGGAATGATGCCATAAAATCAGCAAGAGGGCTGATCCTTACAAAAGGAGAGACTTCGCCGGAAACATAAAGAACTTTAAAATTTCGTCTGGACATCTATATGACACTCAATCTATAATTTTTCATGAAAAGCTTTCATAGAACTACATTA
>CAINOO010000008.1 GCA_903851535.1 uncultured Chlorobiaceae bacterium
AAATGAATGACGGAGGGAATGACCCGCGCAGGCTCCGATCCCGGTTGCGGATAGAAGATTCCGAGATTGGGCAGGTCGGGAGTCTCTATGTCGTTCAGGGCTTCGTTCCAGCGTGCGACCACGCTGTTGCAAGTCCCGAAATCAAAAGCGAGAGCCATTTACTCAAACAGTTATCCTGATTTACCACTCTACATCCGTCAGCTCCTCGGTCTCCACGGCATTTTTTTCTGTGGCGTCATCGTTACTGTCAACGGTGATCAGACCACGAAGAAAATAGCCCTGCAGGAGTCTGAGCAAGTGCAGGAGTTTACGCTGGAGCTGTGCCGCTCCGGCACCAGCATGAACTCTCTCGTCCAACAGACTGCTCTCTTCAAGCGAACCGGGCAAACGTGTCGTCAGTATGGCGGCCACAATATTCTCCTGTGGCTGGAGCCAGCAAACGTCCTCCTGCCGGGAGCTTGCGTCCGGCACAGTAAACAGGTACTGCAGCGCGAGTTTCTCAGGCCATGTGCCGTTGAGGGCGATCTCCTGCATCCTGTTGCGGGGAATCAGCCCTCGCAACGCCGCTGAAAACACAGCACCGGCCCGTCTGAAAGGGTCCGGGCTTGAGAGGTCCTGCTGCAGCAGCTCGTCGGAATGATACCGTTCCGTCCAGAAAGAGAAGATATCTTTGGTGCCGGGCGGAGCGGACGAAGGCGAATCCGGAAGAAGTCCGGCCAGTTCATGATAGAGAGCGACCGCAGCCTCGACAACGGCTTTTTTTGAGGGAGTTTTTGGCCTTCCGCCGCCCTCTTGCCAGAAAGCGATAACTTCGAGCGCACTGGTGAAGGGCAAACCATGCAGCCGGTCGAGCAGTGCGTCGTGATCTCCGCAGAGTTTAAACGCCTCAATGACCAGTTGTGGGTCATGCCCCTCCTTGACGGCGTGATCGTAAGCCGCGACAAGCCGGGGATCCTGACTTTTGAGAACGGTTGTGCTGATACGCTGCCTCTGGGCACCGGACGCAGCAAGCCACGCTTTTTCAAAGATGGAGTAATCGGGATCTTCAAGATCGAGGTAGCGCCCCGGATTGCCTCGCACAAGCCCGAAAAGGGCATCCATTTCAAGAGCAGGCGCATGGCGACCTTTCGCGTCAATCGTTTCGGCAATGTCGTCGCGGTCAAGGAGACTCCAGAGCATGAAGAGCAGGCCGTTGCCCCAGTCGTTTTCCGGCATGGCCTCAAGCGCCTGCAGAAGAACGGGCTGAAGCGTTGCAGAGGCGTGCATCCTCTTCAGCAGCTCTTCGAAGCGGGACGCTTTCCAGTAGTTCCATAGTGCGCTATGCATGACTGGCTGGCTGCTATGCTGCAAAAGCAGAAGACGGTGGAATATCGCATCGGCTTCCGGATGACCCTGTTCAACGGCACCAGCCAGTGCAACCGCGCCCTCTCTGCTCCTCGAGGAAAAAAGGCGTTCTACCGCCCTCTTCCTGAGGATGCTGCCGAGGAGGGGTGTTGTGGCAAAAAGGTGTTTTTCAGCTTGCATTACTGATCCGGCGTCAATGAATGATCGATTCACAGGAGTATACATATATCCCCCTGAATTAAGCAAATCAGAGGGCTCAACCTTGACAGGGTTTTCAGCGAAATCTGTTGTACTATGTAAACCAGTGAGCGCGAAGCAGATTAACTCTCCACCGCATTCACAATGCTTTGCGCGACACTCTTGCAATAATGGTGCACCTGTTCGAACAGGTTGATGAGTTCCATGTGCATATCGTGGGTAAGCTCCGCTTCGTGAAGAAGAAAGACTCTTTGCAGGTGGGAGGTTTCTGCCTGCGCCACCATTCGTTTAAAGGTCTCATCACCCCGAAGAAGCCCGTCGGCTTTCAATGCGTCCATCTCCTTCAGGGCGTCGGCCAATTGTTCAATCTCAAGGCAGGCCATCTTGTGTATTTCCATAAGTTCCTCTTTACCCTTCCGGCTCAGATCGCTCTCCACTCCCCGTTTTTTTTCAAGGATTTTTCCTTCAATAGTTTCAATAACATCGCCAATCGATTCGAGCCCTTTTACAATATTCATGAGAGCGAACACCTCTTTCGATACCTGCTCACTATGCGCACTGCGGGTGATTTTGATGAGATAATCAGAAATCCGGGCTTCAAGAAAATCAAGTTTCTCCTCTCTCATATCCATGCCCTTGATAACGGAAAGCTTCGGAAAAACCGCATCATGACCAGGGTCACTGCTCAAAAACGGGTAGAGTGAGGCGCGCACCATTTTGGCCGCGATGCTGCCCATCCGCGCCACCTCCGCCTTTGCATAACCGAGGGCCAGCACAGGGGTGGAGAGTGCAGACTCCTTCAGATACCAGACTGCGGGAATAAGCCTTGTCTCCTGCGGGTCATCCGGAAGCAAACGGTAAAGCAGGCGATCGAAGGGCACAAGAAAGGGAAGAATAAAAAAAGACATGAAAATATTGAGAAGTGAATGGGCGTTGGCTATCTGGCGCGGTACCTCAAAGGCAAACCTCTCAGCACCCGTACCCTCTGCTGAGGGCGAAATAATGCGGATAAACTCGGCAAACTGCGAAATGAAGGGAAAAAAAACGAGCACACCGGTCACATTGAAAAGCACCTGCGCCAGCGCTACCCTCTTTGCTGAACGCTGCATACCGGTACTGGCCAAAACCCCCGTTATGCAGGTGCCGATATTGGCACCGAGCAGCAACGCAATTCCGGCCTCAAGAGTCAATGCACCCTGCAAGGCGAGTGTTATAATGATTCCGATAAAGGCCGCACTGCTGTGCATCAGGGCGGTCAAGGCCATCCCCGCAACAACACCAAGAAATGGATTGTCGAGATACCGCAGGAGAGAGAGAAACGGTGCATAGCTTTCCAGAGGTGCGACCGCCTCCGACATTACCTTCAACCCGAAAAAAAGAAGACCGAACCCCGAAAGCGCCTCACCGGTAAAACGAAGGGGCTCCGTTTTTCCCAGAGAGTTCAAGGCAAAGCCGGCAGCAAAAATGATCAGGGCGTAATCGTGCAGCCGGAAAGCCACAAGCTGTGCCATGGCCGTTGTCCCTATTTCAGCCCCAAGAATAACGGCCAGCGACTGCGTGCTGCTCATCAGCCGTGACTGAACCAGTCCCACAAGGGTAGCGATAATGGTGCTGCTGCTCTGAACAACCATGGTGGCAAACGCTCCGGCAAGCATCCCGTAAAAGCTGTTGGCAGTTACCTTCGTTATCAGCCGCCGCATCCGTTCGCCCGACGCCTTTTTCAGGCCG
>CAINOO010000009.1 GCA_903851535.1 uncultured Chlorobiaceae bacterium
TATTTTCTGCTTCGGTAAGGAGATCCCGAATCCTGGAGTATTGGCAGTAAGGCCTCGCTCAATCGGTATCGTGGAGCTCGAAAACGCCTTTGTCATAATTTTTCTCGAAGCTCCAAACCCTGTGGCAAATGCTGCAATGGAAAGCTGGACAAAAGCACTGAAAAGCGTTTAGGTAGTTGTTTTATTTTCCGCCTCCGCCCATGGACTGATAAAAAGCAACGGTATCCGACAAACGGCGAGCTTGAGCGGCTATCAGCTCAAGGCGGAACTGCTCCGCATCGACCTGCGCCTGTACAAGCTCCAGATAAGATGCTGCACCCAGTGTATAGCGGCTTCCGGTGATCTGCAACTGCTCCTGCGCGGCTGAATCTGCCCCTGCGCAGGAGGAGAGGAGTTGGCGATCATGGTCGAGGGCAGAGAGAACATCGGCAACGTCGCGTAAAGCATTGAGCACACTTTGGCGGTAGTTTGCTGCAGCGGCATCAAATCCTGCCTTGGCCGCATCCCTTTCGGCACCAATCCCCTTGTTGAAAAGGGGCTGGACAAGCTGTCCGGCAAGGCCCCAAACCAGCGAACCACTTCCAAACAAAGTTGCTGCACTCAGGGTCTGTGAACCAATATCTGCGCCAAGGGTTATCTGCGGAAACGATTTTGCAGCCGCCGCTCCATAATCAGCATTGGCGGCTTTCATCAATGCCTCCGATGCCTCAATATCAGGGCGCAGGCGAACCAGTTCGGATGGAACCCGGAGAGGAAGGGTGGGGGGCAGGATAAAGTCATTCAGGGTAAACGACGGAAGGGTTGCGCTGTCGGGCGACTGACCAGCAAGCAGAGCAAGAAGATGGGTTGTTTGGTCAAGCTGATAACCCAGGGTAGCAAGAGCTGCCCTGGCTTGCTCCAGATGTGCCTGCATGGCAAGAACTTCGTATTCCGAAGCTGCGCCAAGCCTCAGACGTTCACGGGTTATGTCGAGCAGCTCCTGGCGGCTTGCCAAAATTTTGTCAAGAACAGCACTCTGGCCAGCGAGATGCGCCTGTCGTATTGCCGTTGTTGCAATATCAGCCGCAAGGGTTAAACGTGCGCCGGCAAGTTTATAGCGCTGATATCCCGCTTTAGCAGCAAGAGACTCAAGCTGACGGCGATTGCCGCCGGAGAGATCAAAGGTATACCCTGCACTGACCGATGCATTGAGGAGGTTGAAGGTTTTTTCACTACCCTCCTGGGCGTTCATACTGCCGTTTATTCCCTGACGCCGGGCAGCGAGATTTGCATCAATGCGAGGATAGAGTGTTGAGCCTCCTTTGGCTTTATAAAGATACTCTGCCTGACGAAGCGTCGCTGTTGCAGCCTCAAGCGTTGGACTTTGCAACAAAGCCACCTCAATCAGAGCACTCAGTTTTGGTGAACGGAACTCTTCCCACCAGGAGGATGGAACTTCGCCCGGAACAACTCTCTGGGCCTCATTGTCGGTCAACATCACTCTTGAGGTATACGAAACGCTCTTTGGTGGAGCTGGACGCACAAAATCGGGCCCCGCAGTGCATCCCGCTACCATCAGAAGAGCAAAAGGAAGCGCCACTATCTTTCTTGACCGGTTTTTTACGGTGCTCATGCTCTCTCAGTTTTAATCAGTTCATGGGGTGACTTTCCCTCCCCCGCCTCTTCATGGGTACGACCATCGCGAATATGATAGATTCGCTTAAAGGAGGGGATAATTTTTTCATCGTGGGTGACAATGATAATGGCAGTCTCATAGTGACGCGCCATATCGTTGAGAATACCTATCACCGCAAGCGCCCGCTGGCTGTCGAGAGGGGCGGTCGGTTCATCGGCAAGAATAACCGGAGGATGGTTGACGAGCGCTCTGGCAATGGCCACCCGCTGCTGTTCTCCCCCCGAGAGTTGAGAGGGCATCGCTTTGGCCCGATGCCCGACGTCAAGCGCCTCAAGCAGTTCAATGGCCCGCTTGCGGGCAAGAGTGTTTCGCTCACCGGCAAGCATCGGCAGCAATGCCACATTGTCGATCACATCAAGAAAGGGAATGAGATAGGGGGCCTGAAAGACAAACCCTATGTTATCGCGGCGCAATGCACGCAGATCCCTGATTTTCCACCCTCCATCATAGATAACCTTCTGACCGAGCGTCATTCGTCCTGCCGAGGGCTCAATTACCGCTCCAAGACATTTCAGCAAGGTGCTTTTACCCGATCCTGAAGGGCCAACAAGCCCGACAACCTCTCCGGGAGCAACCTGCATCTCAACCCCCTTGAGAGCATCAACCCGGGTCTCCCCACTCCCATACTGTTTTTTTAGTCCCTCAATAAGAATACCTGTTCTGTTCATCTCAACCTCCTATGGCTTCAGCAGGATCAACCTTGAGGGCGGCTGTAATGGCCAGTATACTTGCCAGTACAGAGATCACCATGACCGCAAGAAAGCCCCTGATGGCATCGCCGGGTTCAAGAAGGACGTATCGTGGAAAAAA
>CAINOO010000010.1 GCA_903851535.1 uncultured Chlorobiaceae bacterium
CAATGCCTTGCTGTAGAGCTCCACACGGCTGGAAGGAAGATAGTCGATGTTTTTCCAAAGCATGGCCATCAGTTGCAACAACAGTGGAATACCGGCCAGCGATTGCAAACTCCTGTTCTCCTCTGCCGTTAAAAAGGCAATAATTGGCTCGGCTTTTTCTCCTGCATGTTCTCTCTGGCTCTTTTGCCATGCAGGTGTTTTATCGGCAAGAAACGCCTCTTCAAGAAATGCCGCTTCAAACCATCTCCTTAAAAATGTAGCCTGCTGACCGGGCGTAAAATCCATGATGTCAACCTGCACAGCATCAGGGTTTTTCAGCTTGATATTATCGCCCTTTCTTAACCCGGTTGTTCTTGAGGTAACAATAAAATATGCTTTTGGAAAGCTGGCCACAGCGTTGTCAATCCAGGCGCACACCTCTCTTCTCTGGGCAATATCACTGATTTCATCAAGTCCATCAAGCAACACAAGGGTTGTGGAGGCATGAAGCCAATCGAAAAAAACATCCTCTTCGATGGCGTGAGAGTGCCTTTTGGAGGAGGCCAACAGTGTTGCCGGAAGCAAGGGGTACTCTTCGCCGACCCTCCTGAGTTCACGCAACGGCAGATAAAAGACCAGATCCGGCAGGCGAAAGCTACACTTTTCATAAAGCTTTTTTTCAAGGCACAACAGCGCATAGTAGTAGAGCAGGGTTGTTTTTCCTGAACCTGGTTCGCCAACAACAAGCAGCTTTCGGTGCTCGTTTTTAAAGGCTTTTTGCAAAACCTCTTCCGGTGAGTGGATGCCATCGTTGCCCTGGCTCTTCAAGCTTTTCGCTGGCATAAAACGATTTTCGTTGCGCCAGGTATCCGACATACGCAGCGGAACAAAGGTATCGGCAAGGGTAACGGAAACACCGTCAAAGGCCGTTGTGGAGAGTGACTGCTTTTTAATCTGCGCCCTGAGTGTCGCCCGGTGACGTTCTGCCAGATCGGCGAGCAGCTTCTTTCTTGCAGATTTTGCGCTCAGGAGGGGGTAAATCCATTTGAAAAAAGCCCATATCGCTGTAATCAGCGCAATAACAGCAGAGAGAACAACACCCATCAGAGTAATTCTATCTCCAGCATCCATATCTGCAAGAGGAGGTTGAGAGTTCGCATCAGCATTTCCCCGGCCCTCCTTCTCATTCGGCAAACTTCCACCATCCTCTTTTTTGGGGCTAACTGCCGCTGCTGCTGCCGTAACATGCAACGGCGTTACCCTTTCACCCTTTGCACAAGCAACAGCAACCGTACCAGCAAAAAAAATGAGAACAAGCAAGAGCGTTCTGCTTATACGACTCAATAATTTGAGTGATTCCGGGAAATGCGGGCAAGTAACAGCCATAACCGGGAAGTTGTGAATGACAAAAAATAAAAGATGCGTAACCGAATATAGTATAATCAGTCGTGAAGGGAAACAGCAGAGGGGATGGAGCAATAATGAATGACTTTCGGACGCTGATTCACTGATGAGAGTTACAAAAAGGTTGCGTTTGGCAGGCTTTGAACGCAAGTTTATCCTTGAGAAATCAGGGAAGTCGTCATCCCTTTATCAAGATCGCACAACTGCTGTGTAATATCGAGCAGCGACATCGCCTCTATGTCAGCGGCAAGCCGATAACGCTCTTTTCCGGGATAGACAACAATTTTTCGGGAAGGGTTCAAGTCGGTGCAGGCTGCATGAAATCCGCGCTCCAGCTTTGGCGTCATGCTGCGTTTTATCTCAATTGCCCACAGGTTACCATTCGACCATGAGAGAAGCAAGTCAATCTCAGCTCCTCCTGCGCTTCGGTAAAAAAAGCCCTGAACATCGTCAGTAGCGGCTACGAGGATATTTTCAATAACAAAACACTCCCAGCTTTGTCCAATGACGGGATGAGAGAGAAGGCTCTCCTTGTCGGTAATGGAGAGCAATGCGTGTAAAAGTCCGCTGTCACGCACTGATACTTTTGGTGACTTGACCAGGCGCTTGCCAATATTGCTGTGCCATGGCGCCAGACGGCGAACCAGCAACAAATCGACCAGCAAATCAAGATAGCTGTTGATGGTTTTGACATCGACACCAAGATTTCGGGCAAACTGGGCGCTATTGAGCAGTCCACCCTGTTGCCAGGCGAGCATGACCCAGAATCTCCGTAACGTTTCAGCGGCAATGCGTGGGCCAAATTGGGGGATATCACGTTCGAGGTAGGTGCGAATAAAATTCTTTCTCCACTGAAAACTCCCCGAAGGGGTTGCGGCAAGCAGGCTGTCAGGAAAGCCGCCCCGAACCCATAAATCATCGAGAGGGAGCGAAGCTGTTTCAAGAACAGCAAAAGGGGCGAGCTCCAGATAGGCAATCCGGCCCGCGAGAGTCTCTCCGGATTGTTTGAGCAGGTCAAGGGAGGCTGAGCCAAGAAGCAGGTATTGACCGTTTTTACGGCCTGCACGGCGGGCGCTGTCGATAAGAGCCCG
>CAINOO010000011.1 GCA_903851535.1 uncultured Chlorobiaceae bacterium
GGAATAAATGGTATGTTCACAACACCTGAAAACCTTTGCGTGACAAAGCGTGTTGTTGCAGCTCTCAGATTTTGTCGTGATCAGTGTCGTAGAATGTTCTGAACGGGTTGCAGGGATGAGTTGCAGTATTATCATTCGTCAATCTTGAAAAGAGTTATGTCGAACATGAACACACCATCCCGAGTCCTTTGCAACTCCTTGCAAAGCAAGATCATGTCTGCAGATCAGGCAGCAGCCCTTATTTCTTCCGGTGACAATGTTGGCATGAGCGGATTTACCGGCTCAGGCTATCCCAAGGCGGTGCCAGCAGCGCTTGCCAAACGAATCGAGGCCGCTAACAGTGCTGGAGAAAAATTCAGAATCGGCGTATGGACCGGTGCATCCACCGCGCCGGAACTGGACGGAGCCCTTGCCAAGGTTGACGGCGTAGAAATGCGTCTTCCATACCAATCCGATCCTGTTTGCCGCAAGCGTATCAATGCTGGTGAGATGGAGTATATTGACATTCACCTCTCTCATGTAGCCCAGTTCGTCTGGTTTGGATTTCTTGGAAAGCTCAATATTGCCGTCGTTGAGGTTGCCGGCATTCTTGAAGACGGGCGTCTCATTCCCTCCTCTTCAATTGGCAACAATAAGACCTGGCTTGATCAGGCCGACAAGGTCATTCTTGAAGTGAACTCCTGGCAAGATCAACGTCTGGAAGGAATTCATGACATCTATTATGGTACCTCTCTTCCTCCCGATCGCAAGCCAATTCCTCTTGTGCATCCACAGGACAGGATTGGAGACCTTTACCTGCATTGTGATCCAGACAAAGTCATTGCCATCGTTGAAACCCATAGCCCCGACCGAAATTCAGCTTTTTCTGCTCCCGATGAAAATTCCCGACTGATCGCTGGCCATATCATTGAGTTCCTTCATCATGAAGTGAAAAAAGGACGCCTTCCCAAGAATCTGCTACCGCTGCAATCGGGTGTCGGCAATATAGCCAATGCTGTTATGGCAGGCCTGAATCATGGGCCGTTCGAGAACCTCACAGCCTATACTGAAGTGCTGCAGGACGGTATGCTCGATATGATCCGCTCCGGCAAGTTGATCTCCGCTTCGGCGACGGCCTTCTCCTTAAGCGATACTGCGCTGGAAGAACTTTACGCTAATTTTGATCTTTACCGCGACAAAATTGTCCTCCGTCCCCAGGAAATCAGCAATCATCCGGAAGTCATTCGCCGCCTTGGGGTTATTGCCATGAACGGTATGATTGAGGCTGATATATATGGCAATGTCAATTCGACCCATGTGATGGGCAGTGCCATCATGAATGGCATCGGCGGCTCAGGCGATTTTGCCCGTAATGCCTATATCTCCATATTCATGACACCGTCACAGGCCAAGAATGGTCAGATTTCCTGCATTGTGCCCATGGTATCCCATGTTGACCATACAGAGCATGATGTTCAGGTCTTGGTCACCGAGCAAGGCCTTGCTGACCTCAGGGGCCTCTCTCCAACACAGCGGGCCAGGGTCATCATCGAAAATTGTGCTCATCCTGATTTCAAACCAGCCCTTCAGGATTACCACAAACGTGCCCTTGACCACTCTTTCGGCAAACACACCCCCCATCTGCTCGATGAAGCCTTAAGCTGGCATCAGCGCTATCTGACTTGTGGCCAGATGTAAGCTACTCTCTGTATGATGCGTTATGGGGAGACGGCTACTCTTCTTGAGAATGCGATGCACTCTTAAGGAGGGTGCTCTCCCGATACGTACTCATACAACTATTAAAAAACACCCCCCCCCGAACCGCTGTAAATCAAAGCCCTTGTGTATATTAATACTCACTTATCCCTGAGAGTGGTTTCCATCAAAGAAACGCCCCCAAC
>CAINOO010000012.1 GCA_903851535.1 uncultured Chlorobiaceae bacterium
CCAAGCTTTTTCATTCCCTCAATTTCAGCCTGTACAATCTCCTTTGGAAGGCGAAACTGGGGAATGCCATACATCAGCACTCCTCCCAGCTCATGCAAAGCCTCAAAAACGGTCACCGCATGGCCCAACTGCACCAGATCATTGGCACAGCTCAGTCCTGCCGGTCCGCTACCGATAATCGCAACCTTTTTTCCCGTTGGCCGGGCCACCTGCGGCAGCTCCACCAGTCCGGTTTCACGCTCATAATCAGCCGCAAACCGTTCGAGATTGCCGATAGCGACCGAAGTATATTTTTTTGTCAGAATGCACATCTTCTCACATTGGTCTTCCTGCGGACAGACCCTGCCGCAGACAGCGGGGAGTACATTATCCTCCTTGATCTTTCTTGCAGCACCCGGAAAATCACCATGAGCGATGAGCTTGATAAACTGGTCAATCTTGATATTGACCGGGCAACCCTTTACGCATGCAGGTTCCTTGCATTGAAGACAACGAAGAGCTTCCTGTTGGGCCAGCTCCTTTGTATAGCCAAGATTGACCTCTTGGAAGTTATGACTTCGTACCTCCGGATTTTGTGATGGCATCTCCTGACGAGGAATGGCAAGACGTTCTTTGGTCGTAATAGATTGTGCGTCCATAGTAATGCTTCTTTAAAAAAAGAGAGTTTGATGATGCAAAAAAAGCTGCCCCCGGCAAAAAACCGGGCAAGATGTTCAGTGACAGCAATATAAAGCCGATGAAGGCTTCAGGGCTGCTTCTGGAGGTTGCATCGGTGTGTAAATGCGTCAACGGCCTGTCGTTCCTGGGGCAGGTACATTTTGTTCCGGTCAGAAAGGTTTTTGAAATCGACCAAGTGAGCGTCAAACTCAGGGCCATCAACACAGGCAAACTTGATCTGGTTGTCAACCGTAACCCTGCAACCCCCGCACATGCCGGTACCGTCAACCATAATCGGATTGAGGCTCACAATCGTTTTGATGTGGTAAGGACGGGTGACCTCGGCAATGGCCCTCATCATCGGGATTGGCCCGATAGCAAGGACATAATCAATCGCCCTGCCCGAATCAATCAGCTCCTGCAGTTTCTGTGTGACAAAACCGTGAAAGCCGTACGATCCATCATCGGTCGTAATATAGGCCTCATCACTCACCGCACGCATCTCCTCTTCAAGGATCACCAGCTCCTTTGAGCGGGCACCGTTGATGGTAATGACATAATTTCCGGCCTCCTTCAGTGCTACCGCCGTAGGATAGGCAATTGCCGCGCCTAACCCGCCGCCAATACTCACCGCGGTACCAACCTTTTCAATATGCGATGGAGCCCCAAGCGGACCCACAATATCGTGTATGCTCTCGCCAGCCTCTTTGCTGTTGAGCTCCCTTGTCGATTTACCCATACCCTGGACAATAACGGTAATGGTTCCTTTTTCAGGATCAGCACCAGCAATCGTAAGGGGTATCCTTTCGCCCTTCTCGCTCACCCTGATCATGACAAACTGACCCGCTTTTCTTTTTTTTGCAATACGGGGGGCCTCGATCTCAATTTTTTTGATATTTTCAGCTAAAAATATTGCAGAAACAATTTTGTGCATTGGCTCCTTGATTTCGTATGATGGTGGAGAACTTGCAGTTTTTCGGGCAAGAACAAAAAGTCACTATAATAATTATTTTTTTTCCAATATAAAAGACACCGCGCTCTTTTGCCCTCAATAGTTTGCATGGCATGAGAGACGGAACGCAAGTCCCCCAGAGCGACTCTGTTGGCAGTTCTGCAATTTTAAAGTGGTTATGCACATGGTTTTTATTGCCGATTACGGCGCAGGAAATCTCCGATCTGTTCTCAAGGCATTCGACTATCTTGGCGTCAAGGCCATGGTCAGCAGCGATCCGGCCAAGCTTGCCGGCTGCCGAAAAGTGATTCTTCCCGGAGTCGGAGCCTTTGGTTCTGCCATAAAGTCACTGAATGCATCGGGTTTTACCGAAGCAATTTTGGAGCATGTCGATAAAGGAGGTCAGCTCCTCGGCATCTGCCTTGGCATGCAGTTGCTGCTTACCGAGAGTGAGGAGATGGGAGTCAACAAGGGAATGGATCTCATTGCGGGCAAAGTGGTTCACTTCAGGAGCGACACCGACAAGATTCCCCAGATCGGGTGGAACTCCGTTGACCAGCAGAAAGAGAGCGTGTTGTTTCGCGGTATTGCGAACAACTCATTTTTTTATTTTGTACACTCCTACTACTGTGAGCCCGAAAGCCCCGACTCCGTGGCGGCAACGACCTGGTTCGCCGGAAAAAACTTTTGTTCAGCCATTGAAAAAAATGGTATTTTCGCTGTTCAGTTTCATCCTGAAAAGAGCTCCGATGCCGGTTTGCAGGTGCTCAAAAACTTTGCCGGGTGCTAAATCCGATTTTTGTTATTCGTTATGTTGATTATTCCAGCCATAGACATTAAAGAGGGAAAGTGTGTACGACTGACCCGTGGCGACTTCAGCCAGAAAAAAATATATCTCGACAATCCCCGCGACATGGCCATTATATGGCGCAAGCAGAATGCCAAGATGCTCCATATTGTCGATCTCGATGCGGCCCTTACCGGTGAGATGGTCAACTTTGAGAAAATAAGGGAAATTGTCATCAACATTGACATCCCTGTCCAGGTAGGCGGTGGAATCCGCTCCGCTGATGCGGTGAGGCGCTATCTCGATATCGGTGTCGGACGAGTGGTTATCGGTTCAGCCGCCGTAACCAATCCCGGTCTGGTCGAAGAGCTGTTGAAGAGCTACACGGCCTCACAGATTGTTGTCGGCATAGACGCCGAAAACGGCACTCCAAAAATCAAGGGGTGGACTGAAAGCAGCACGCTTCACGATTACGACCTCGCGCTTCAGATGAAAGCGATGGGCATTGAGCGCGTCATTTATACCGACATAAGCCGTGACGGCATGATGCAGGGCTTTGGTTATGAGAGCACGAAACGGTTTGCCGAAAAAACAGGCATGAAAATTACCGCTTCCGGTGGCGTAACCAATGCCGAAGACCTGAAAAAACTTAACGAGCTTGCCGCTTGCGGAGTTGATTCGGTCATCATCGGCAAGGCACTCTACGAATGCAATTTTCCCTGTCAGGAACTTTGGTACAGCTTCGAAGAGGGCATCAGCATTGATCATAATTTTTCGACAGCACGGAAAAAATAGCCGTTAACCACTTCCCCCCACGTGCAGAAGCAGGAGCTACCGTTACAACAGCAGATTGAGGCGCTTATTTTTGCCTCCGAAGAACCTCTTGCGCTTTCGGCAATCCGGCAACTTGTCGCCGAAAACCTCGGCCCGGACGAGCTGCAAGCCATTGTCGAGCGGCTCAACCGGGAATATGAAGCGAGCGGAAGGAGTTTTACGATAGAATCTGTTGCCGGTGGCTACCGTTTTTTTGCCCGTCCGGAATTCGGCGACATACTCAAAAAACTTCTTGCTCCAAAAATCCGCAAAAGGCTTTCCAACTCTTTGCTTGAAGTTCTTGCCGTTATTGCCTATAATCAGCCTGTTACGAGGGGGGAGATTCAGCAGATTCGCGGTGTGAGTCCCGATTATGCGCTCGACAGGCTTCTGCTTCGCTCGCTCATCGAGGTTCGCGGAAGAGCAGATGCTCCCGGGAAACCCCTGCAATACGGCACGACCACGGAGTTTCTCGACCTCTTTAACCTCCCGACACTCAAAGAGCTCCCTGAACTTCGCGAGATAAAAGAAATTCTTCAGGAGCATGAAGAACAGCAATCCCTTATCCGGGTGCATGGCCACGAAAACGCTTTGTCCGGAAATGAACAGGCAGGAAACGATACAGAACCATGAAAAACAGCAGTAAAGATGATGAAGTACGAATCAACCGTTATCTCGCTTCATGCGGCATAGCATCACGCAGGGCCGCCGATCAGCTTGTGCTGGACGGAAGGGTTATGGTTAACGGTGTCGTCGTGACGACGCCTGGTATCAAGGTCAGCCCCTCACGCGATGAGGTTATTGTTGACGGAGAGCGCTTTGCCCAGCCTGAACACCGCAAGGTCTACATCCTCTTCAACAAACCAAGAAACGTCATCACCACCAACAGCGATGAAAAAAAGCGGGAGATGGTGCTCGATTTTATTGACGTCAAAGAACGTATTTTCCCTGTAGGACGGCTCGACCGCAAAACGACCGGTGTCATGCTCCTCACCAATGACGGCACACTGGCACACAAATTAATGCATCCTTCGTCAAATGTGAAAAAAGAGTATATTGCTGAGCTTGGTGAAAAGTTTACTCCAAATCTTCTGTCTCAACTGACCGGCGGCATGCGTTTGAAAGATACCGGAGAAAAAGTCAGTCCCTGCCGCGCAAAAATACTTGATGAGGGAATGCAGGTACTGGTGAGCATTCATGAAGGAAAAAACCATCAGGTCAGGAGAATGTTCGAGACACTCGGTTTTGAGGTAAAACGGCTTGAACGGGTTGCGTATGCAGGCCTTCAGGCAGGAGAACTCCGGCGTGGCGAATGGCGCTACCTGAGCCGAAATGAGGTTCAGGCGCTTTACAAGTTGACGGAAAGCCCGTAAGCCATCAGCCGGTTTTGTTAATGAACACAAAACCCGTGATGGCTATGTCGCAACCGCACTTTTTTTACAAACGTCATGCCGTGTGCAGGCTCATGACCGTTGCCTTGCTTGTTGCCTCTCCCTGCTGCCCTGCCCGGGCCTTTGCGGCCGAAACCGGCGACATGCAGAATCTGCTCGACAATGCCGAATCAGAATCAAATCTCGAGCAATTGCTTGATTTGTTTGACCGGCTGAAAAGCAGCAGGATAGTACTCAACCAGGCCGATGCCGACGATCTGTGCCAACTGCCCTGGCTCATGAGAGCCGATGCCGATGCCATCATCAGCCATCGGCGCAGCAAAGGGCCCATTCTCTCGCTTTCGGAGCTTGAACTCATTATCGGTAAAGAGAAAACGGCGAGCATTGCACCCTATATTCTTTTTACCCGAGAGAGAGCGTTGCGTCAGGTACCCGAAGCAAAAGCCGCACTGGTTGATGGCACTTTCTACAGTCGCGTTTTTTGGGAAACAACGCCGCGCCAGGGTATTCTCGACGGCTCCTACGCAGGAGAGAACTACAGGCTTTACAACAGATTACAGTTTTCGACTCCCCACCTCAAAGCCAGCCTGATACAGGAAAAGGATATTGGCGAGCCTGATGTGGCCGACTTCAGTGCCATCAGCATCAGTGCCTGGGATCTTGGCCACCTGAAAAGTGCGGTGCTCGGCAACTACAAACTCAATGTTGCCCAGGGGCTGCTCATCGGGCAGGGACGCTATTTCTCCAAAGGGAGCGACCCTACCGGCAGCGTCCGGCTTCCCTCAAAGCAGCTTTTACCCTCCTCCTCAAGCGCAGAAACCGGTTTTCTGCAGGGAGCAGCAGCGACCGTGAAGCTTGATCCCTTTGACGTGACCCTCTTTTACTCCTCCAACCATCGTGACGCGGTTATCAACGATGCGGGTATCATCACCAGTTTCAGCTCGTCAGGTTACCACCGCACCGGGCTTGAAATTGAAAGAAAAGATAACGTAACCGAAATCATCTCCGGAGCAAACCTTCTCTATCGTTACCAGACAGGACGTATCAGTGGTCGGGCAGGGGGCACCATCCTTAACTATCATTACCCAATGCCGCTTGATGAGCTTGACCCTTCAGCCGCAGCAAACATGCTCTCATCAGCAACCCTCTACAGCCTTGAAACCGACCTCTCCATTGGCAAGGTCAGCCTCTTTGCTGAAGCGGCATTTTCAAGCCACCCTTCTGACGCCTCATGGATCGCCGGGACGGAATATGAGATTCTTCACGGCATCACGACGGTTGCCGCAATCCGGCGCTACGGTGCCGGCTACTTTTCCCCGTTTGCCGGTGCCTTTGCCGAACGGGGAAGCGCTGCCTCCAATGAGCGGGGATACTATGTCGGTCTCAACGCAAAAATCAGCAACCGGCTTTCAGTTGCGGCCTATTATGATCGCTTCACCTTCCCGCTGCTTGACGATCATTGCCCATACCCTTCAGATGGCGACGATGCACGATTGATCATCACCTGGAAACCCTCGCACCTTTTCACCTGGAACCTGCAACTCCAGCACAAGTACAAGGAGGAGCAGTCCAATCAGGGAACGTCAGGCGACCCTCTCTGGATGGCGCTTCCTCAAATCACCAATCGCTGCCGCCTCGATTGCGATGTGGCCCTTTCGCGTAGCGTGCAACTCAGAAGCCGCGGAGAGGTGAAAAAAGTGGTCAAGGAGTATCGTGCCGGAGATCAGCAATTTTACGGATGGCTGGCCTCCCAGCAGGCAGGGTACACGGTTGGGAAATTTGGCCTGAAAGGGCGTCTTACTGTCTTCAATACCGACGATTACGATGCCGCGCTCTATGCTTATGAGGATGATTTGCCCCTCACCTCCTCTCTCGGGATGTACAACGGGCGGGGCAAATCCCTCTTTCTGGTGGCAACATGGCAGGCACTGCCACAACTTAAGATTGGTGCCCGATACGAGGTCACCTGGTACAGTGACAGGGAGGTATACAGCAGCGGTAACGACGAGCGGGCAACCAGGGCTCCCGGCTCGTTCCACCTTGGCTGCTTTTTTTCATTCTGAACGCCTTGTCAGAGCGGTCAGGCGAGCCCGGCGGCCCGCATCAGCCGATCCCTGATCGCTCGGCCAAGTCCCTCGTCTGATGGCAGTTCGCAATAGATGACGCTGATGTTCCGGGCATCGCAGAGCCTGAAAAACCCGAAAAGCTCCCGACCGTACTCTTCAAGAGAGGAGCACACCTTGAACAGCGCAACCCCTTTCGGCTGCTCCGAGATGCCGATATAGGCAGCAGAACTCTCTTTGATGTCGATTTTTTCGACCGCAGCAGAGAGGAGAATCGCCGCCCTTGGCGCATAATGGGGATACTTCAGCCCCGGGCACTTCGGTCTCTCCTCTCTCTCTGTAACCGCAATGGTCGTTATTTCCGGCACCACGGCCCGCAGTTGTTCGAGCGTGATCGCCCCGGCCCGCAGCAGAACAGCTCTTCCCCCCGAACAGTCAACAATGGTCGATTCAAGGCCGATGGCACTTGGCGTTCCCCGCAGCAGACAGTCGATTTTTCCGTCAAGATCCTCCATGACCGCCTCCCAGCTTGTTGCACTCGGCAGTCCCGACCGATTTGCCGAAGGAGCCGCCACCGGGCAGCAGGCGAGACGGAGAAACTCCCGGGCGATCGGATTTGCCGGGCAGCGTACCCCGACCGTCTCCAGTCCGGCGGTAACGCTGTAAGGAACTGAGCGATTTTTTTTGAGTACCAGCGTCAGTGGGCCGGGAAAAAAGTGCTCAATCAATGTTGCGGCCTGTACACTCACTGCAGAGGCAACCTCTGCGACCTGTTCAATACGGTAAATATGAACAATCAGCGGGTTATCTGCCGGACGCCCTTTTGCCCGAAAGAGCTGAAGAAGTGCTGCAGGGTGGCAGATAGCAGCACCAAGGCCATAAACGGTTTCCGTTGGAAATGCCACAACTCCGCCTGCGTTCAAGAGAGCGGCGGCCTCCTCAACGGAATCAGTAAGTGTGGTTTGCATGGTCATGCTGAAAGCAAAAAGCTACCGAAAAATGGGGAGGAGTGTACAGAGTGTGCCCGCCACAGCGCTTGAAAGAGGAATCGAGAGGTTATCATCAATCTTGAACTCCCCGAGACGTACCATGAATGCCTCGGTCAGCGTTGCCGTTATTGCCATGATAATGCCGATAAAGAGGTTAAGACCTGGTACGATGCCGACCACAACCAGTGCAGAGAGAAAAAACGCAGCACTTCCCTCAACACTCTTCTGTCCAAACCGGTGTTTCCCGAAACTTTTTCCAACAATGGCGGCAAGAGTATCAGAAACCGCAACAAGGCTGAAGGCGGTAACGGCAATGATTTTCGGGAAAAAAAGCACCAGAAGCAGTGCTGCCATAACAATATAGGTTGCTCCGTTCAGGTGTGATTTTGCCCGCTTGAGTTCATGCGCCCTGAGCATAGAATCAAACGTTTTGTGATACCAGACGGAAACCGGCGTGAAAAAATTTTTAAGCAGGTCAATGAGAAAAAAACCTGAAAACAGCGGGACAAGCAGAAGAAGTGCAAGTTCGCGGCTGATAAACCAGTAAATTACCGGAATAGAAAGCGAAGAGAGGTGAATTGCTTTTCGCGCAACTTCATAGCGGAGTTCCAGCCGGTCAATTTCTTCCATGAGAGTATAAGGCGCTGAGCAAAAATCGTAAAAAAAACTACTGATGAACCGGCCCTCGCCGTTCAGTTTCAGGATTGAATATACACCGAAATCTTTTTTTTCCCGTTCATCAATCCGGCTCCTTGAACTCTTTTTCCGTTTCACTATCAAAACATGTATTTTGCCTCGCTTAATAAAGAGCATTTTGAACCTGCCAGGTATGAAGAGTGAAAACTTGAGGGTTGCCGCCATTGATCTCGGCACCAACTCCTTCCACATGATTATTGTCGAAGAGAGCCCGCTGAAAGGGATTGTCGAAATTGATCGTGTCAAGGATATGATCTGCATTGGACGCGGCAGCATTTCAACAAAAATGCTCAATGAAGAGGCAATGCAATCGGGTATTGCCGCCTTGAAGAATTTTCTTGTTCTTGCCCGGCACCACGGCGTGGCCCCCGAAAATATCCTTGCCTTTGCCACCAGTGCCATTCGTGAAGCCAAAAACCAGTGCGATTTTATTCGTCGTGTTCGCGAGGAGACCGGCCTGAAAGTCAAGGTCATCTCCGGCAGGGAGGAGGCCGAATTTATCTACTATGGCGTTCGGAGTGCCGTCAAGATTGGCAAAAGCGCTGATCTTCTTTTCGATATCGGTGGCGGATCGGTCGAGTTTGTGCTGGTCAACCAGAAGGGGATACAACTGCTCGAAAGCCGTAAAATCGGTGTCGCAAGAATGTGCGAGCGCTTCGTCGCCTCAGAACCGATAAGCGGCCATGATATCAAGATGCTCGAACAGTTCTTTTCAGCCGAGATGGTCTCAGCCGTAGAAAAAGCCTCCCGGCTAAAGGTGAGCAGAGCCATAGCCTCCTCAGGAACGGCCCAGAACATTGCCCGTATGATCTGCACCATGAACGGTCGCGAGAGTGACGCATCGCTCAACAACAGCACCTTTACCCTTGCCGAGTTTCAGCGTCTCTACCGTGCAGTCATTCCACTCGGTGCTGTCGAACGGAAAAAACTGACAGGCCTTGATGAAAAAAGAGTTGATCTTATTGTCCCGGGTCTCATTCTTGTCGACATGATGTTCCGGCTCTTCCACCTCAAGGAGATTGTCATTTCAGATTCAGCCCTGCGGGAGGGAATGGTACTCCACTATCTGAAACATCGCATTGCTTCCGGCGCCAGGCGGGGCGAGGAGGATGAACTCGACATCCGCCGGGAGAGCATCCAGGAACTCGGCTTCCGATGTGGCTGGACGCGCGATCATGCAGAGCATGTTTCCCGTCTCAGCCTTCAGCTTTTCGACAAGCTCGCCCCCCTGCACCAGCTCGAAAAGTCTTGCCGCGAACTGCTCGAGTACGCAGCATTGCTCCACAATATTGGCGCATTTATCTCCATCTCATCCCATCACAAGCACGGCCAGTACATTATTCTCAATGGAGAACTTCGCGGATTTTCCCCCTCAGAAATCGAGATTATAGCCAATGTTGTCCGCTACCACCGCAAATCAACTCCTTCGGAGCGTCATGCAGCATACAGCGTGCTCAAGCCGGAGCATAAACGGGCGGTTGACGTGCTTTCCGGCATTCTGCGCCTCGCCAACGGTCTTGAGCGCGGCCACCGGAAGAACATCCAGAAAATCATGGTAGAGGTCGATGAGCGAAACATAACACTGCGCCTCAAAACCCTTTTTGAGCCCGATATTGAAATCTGGGCAGCAGACCTGCTCAAACCCTGGCTTGAA
>CAINOO010000013.1 GCA_903851535.1 uncultured Chlorobiaceae bacterium
ATAATAATATTGACACCCTTGCTTGCCGCCTGCTCGGACTGGCGGTAAAGGTCGTACATTGCCGCTTCAATACCCTTTCCACCCTCTGCTACCGTATAAAATATGGGGAGAGTAACTGCCCTGAAACCGGGTTTGTCGATGCCACGAATCTTTTCAAGAGCTTGATTGGTCAAAATCGGATGAGGCAGCCGAATGCGACGGCAGTTCACCTCTGAGGGCTCAAGCAACTCCCCTTCTGTTCCAAGCATCACCATCGTCGAGGTGATAAGCTCTTCGCGAATTGAATCAATCGGGGGATTGGTCACCTGGGCAAAAAGCTGCTTGAAATAGTCGTACAGCAGTTTCGGCTTGTTGGACAGTGCCGCAAGGGGGGTATCGTTGCCCATGGAGCCAATCAGCTCCACCCCTTTTTCACTCATCGCCTTTATTTGCAGAATCAGATCTTCCTGCGTATAACCGAACACCTTCTGGCGGGCGGTTATGCTGTATTTCTCCTCATCAGGATTTTTCAACGGCGCATGATCGGTCAACGCCTCCAGATCGATAATGTTCCGCTCAATCCATTCGCCATAAGGCTGCTCGCGGGCAATGGTCTGCTTGATCTCTTCATCGGAAATAATGCGCCCCTCGGCCGTATCGACCAGAAACATGCGGCCTGGCTGTAGACGATCTTTACTGAGTATCCGCTCTGGTGCAATATCAAGCACACCAACCTCGGAGGCCATGATAACAAGGTCGTCCTTTGTAATATAGTAGCGAGAAGGGCGGAGTCCATTACGGTCAAGCACGGCACCAATCTGTACGCCGTCGGTAAAGGTTACCGAGGCAGGTCCGTCCCAGGGCTCCATGAGGCAACTGTGATATTCGTAAAAGGCTTTTTTCTCTGCCGAAATCCCGTCATTGCCTGTCCAGGGTTCAGGAATAATCATCATGGCGGCATGAGCGAGTGATCGGCCTGAAAGCACGAGAAACTCAAAGGCATTGTCGAGAATGGCCGAATCGCTGCCATCCTCCAGAATAATGGGTTTGATATTCTCGATGGCATTGCCAAACACTTTCGACTGAATATTTTTTTCCCTCGCCTTCATCCAGTTGACGTTGCCCTTGAGCGTGTTGATCTCGCCGTTATGGCTGAGATAACGGTAGGGATGCGCCCGGTCCCAGCTCGGAAAGGTATTGGTGCTGAAGCGGGAGTGTACCATAGCGATGGCGCTCTCCATATCAGCATCGTGCAGTTCGGGATAGAACTGCCCAACCTGCTCGGGAAGAAGCATGCCCTTATACACAATGGTGCGACCCGAAAGACTCGAAATATAGAAGTAACTGCTGCCAAGAAGACCTGCAGTATATTTTACCCTTTTGGTGATACGGCGGCGGATGATATAGAGCTTTCTTTCAAATTCCAGCTCGGAAAGAACATCCTTGCCCCAGCCAACAAAGAGTTGCTTGACAACGGGCTCCTGGGAGCGAGCCGTATCGCCAAGCGTATCGTTACAGGTATCGACTTTTCTGAACCCAAGAAACTTTTGACCCTCAGCCTGGATCATCTGGCGGCAGATATCTTCAATCGCACGCCTCTGGGAGATATCCGGAGGCAAAAAAATCATCCCGACACCATACTGCTTTTCTGGTGGAAGCTCAATATTGTTCTCGCCACAAACCCTGCGCAAAAACTTGTCGGGAACCTGAAGAAGAATTCCTGCTCCGTCACCAGTATTTTTTTCACATCCACATGCACCGCGGTGTTTCAGATTTTCATTGATCTGCAAACCCTGCTCTACTATTTCATGGGATTTGACGCCTTTGATATGGGCAACAAACCCTACACCACAAGCATCATGCTCAAACTGAGGATCATAGAGCCCAGTATTTAACGTAACGTTCATATTTTCAGGCACAACTTTTCAAACAGTTTCAAAAAAAAGGCAACCGAAGGATCTTAGCGCAGAATATAAATGTTTTTTAACAATATACCCTACCCCGACGCAAAGCACCTGACTATGCTTTTCCTTGGCTGGCAACGGCTTCAACAGCCTTTTTCAAGGCATCCTGATCACCGAGGTAATAACTTTTCAAAGCTTTAAGGTTGTCATCAAGCTCATAGACAAGAGGAATCCCGGTGGGAATATTCACCCCGACAATATCCTCTTCGGAAATATTATCAAGATATTTGACCAGCGCACGCAACGAGTTGCCATGAGCTGCAATGATAACCTTTTTTCCCTTGCGGATTTCAGGGGCTATCGTATCGTGCCATATCGGCAGAAAGCGCTCCACCGTATCCTTGAGACACTCACTCAAGGGAACCTCCTCTTCACTCAGCGCTGCATAACGGGGGTCAGAACCTGGATAGCGTTCATCACTCTTCTCAAGCGCAGGCGGCGGGGTATCGTAACTTCTCCGCCAGACAAGCACCTGCTCCTCACCATACTTCTGCGATGTCTCAGACTTGTTGAGTCCCTGCAAGGCACCATAATGGCGCTCGTTGAGCCTCCAGCTTTTGAAAACAGGAATCCACATCAGATCCATTTCATCAAGCACACTCCACAACGTCCTGATGGCACGCTTCAGTACCGAGGTATAGGCCACGTCAAAAACAAATCCTCCCTCCCGAAGCAGTTTACCGGCATTGGAAGCCTCGCCTCTTCCTTGATCGGTAAGGTCGATATCATACCATCCAGTAAAACGATTTTCGCGGTTCCACTGACTTTCTCCGTGCCGTAACAAGACAAGTTTGATCATATCGACTCCCCTTTTTCAGGATTTTTTTTCAGAAAATTTTTCTTTCTCCGTTAGTTGGCCGGTAATTTACTATTCTCTGCACCTTTTCTCAAACATCATCCGCTCCAGAGCGATAAAGTTTTACCCGGAATGAAGCGAATAGTTCAAAAGGAAGGAGTTTTCCAAGAATTGTCTGTAGATTTATAAATCGAAATATGATATCTTAGGTAATTTTTGGCGCAGGGTGATTGGTGGGGCACAAGTCCTCATACCCTCTCCTTATTGGTAATGATGATCTGTAAATGCCCTTATACTGATAAAAACGACAATGAACGTAGACAATTTCAGGTTACAAATAGGCGGAAAAGAGTATGTACCCATCATTATTGGAGGCATGGGTGTTAACATTTCAACAACAGAACTTGCCCTTGCAGCAGCAAAACTGGGTGGAATTGGCCACATTTCCGATGCCATCGTAGGCTATGTCTGCGACAGGCTCTTCAACACCTCATTTGTAAGCCGGAAAAGAAAAAAGTATGCCGAGTACAGCAACAACCCCGACAAATCGGCGGTACTCTTTGACCTTGAAGAGGTAGCCGAAGCACAGAAAAAATACATTGAGTACACCATGTCCCAGAAAACGGGCAGCGGTGACATTTTTCTGAACTGCATGGAGAAGCTGACCATGAACAGCGGTATCGAAACGCTGAAGGTCAGACTTTGCGCGGCCATGGATGCGGGTATTGATGGGCTGACCCTTGCCGCAGGCCTCAACCTCCGTACCCTTGACCTCATACAGGATCATCCCCGGTTTCGTGATGTCAAGATCGGCATTATCATCTCATCCGTCAGGGCACTTGCCATCTTTCTGAAACGGGCAATACGCCTTAACCGTCTGCCCGACTATATTGTTGTCGAAGGGCCTCTTGCCGGTGGGCATCTCGGCTTTGGTCCGGGCGACTGGCACAAATTCGACCTTAAAACCATTTTTACCGAAGTACTCGCTTTTCTGAAAAAAGAGGGCGTAAGCATTCCGGTCATTCCTGCCGGTGGCATTTTTACCGGCACCGATGCTGTTGAATACCTCCAACTGGGAGCTGCCGGGGTACAGGTGGCAACCCGCTTTACCATCAGCAAAGAGGCTGGCCTTCCGGCTGAGGTCAAGCAAAACTATATCAATGCAAAGGAAGAGGAGATCGTCGTCAACATGGCCTCCACCACCGGGTACCCGATGCGAATGCTCACCTCCTCACCAACTCTTCGCTATGCCATAAGGCCAAACTGCGAAGGACTCGGCTATCTGCTTGAAAATGGTGGAAAATGCACCTATATCGACGAGTACTATCAAGCCCTTGCAGAGAGAAAAGCGGGTGAAGCTCTTGTCATCAAAGAAAAAACCTGTCTCTGCACCGGTATGGCCAATTACGACTGTTGGACATGCGGCCACACCACTTACCGTCTCAAGGAGACCACAAACCGGCTTCCAAACGGAAAATGGCAGCTTCCCGATGCTGAAGATATCTTTCTTGACTATCAGTTCAGCACCGACCAAACCATCAGGCTCCCGAAACCAGAGTCTGGCCAAACAACCAGGCTGAACCTATGAAACAAAAAACAACCCTCTTTCTCTCTGCCGCACTTACAGCGATTATTCTCGTTCTGGTTGTTTTTACCATAAACCAGTTAAGTGCGGCTGCCGGGCTTCTCACCTCTTTGCACCCTTACGCAGGAAAACTCTTTCTGCTTTGCAGCTCAGCCATCATACTCTTTGCGCTTTATCGTGGTATCCTGCTTTTTTCTCTCCCCAAGGGAGCGCCACTACCGGAACATGAAAATTCAACAGGGATGGCCGCATACCGCGACTACCTGAACTCACGCCTGCCGGTTCACCCCAAGCACCCGGAGCTGACGAAAAAGGAAAAAGATCAACGATGGTTGCGCACCAACCTCACCTTTCTCGAAGCCGATGCAATCAATACAACCCGACAGATCGCCACAAAAAACTTTTTTGTGGGTGCGTTTGCCCAGGGTACCTCCTATGGAACAACCTCCTCCCTTTTCAACATCCTCAAGGTGGTATGGAAGATTTACGCCATACACAACAACGAGCAACATCTCAGGGAGTTCATCATGCTGCTTCGCTCCGTCTACAACTGCCTGCCTCTTTCCGACTTCAAAAAAGAGGATATACCGGTACACATCAAGCCGATCATACAATCCTCTTTCAGCAATACCCTTTCCACGCTGCTGCCTGCCGGAAACCTGCTGAGTCCGTTTTTTCTCAACCTTTTTATGGCGGGTTCAACCAACGCCTATATCACCTGCCTTGCCGGTATTATTACAACCCGCCACTGCCAGATCATCACCAAAGAGGACAAAAAAGAGATTGTTCAGCAAAGCTTGTTTGAAGCATCATTCATGCTCAAGGAGATTGTCAGGGAGTGTAATCCTATTCTCTCCGTCACCATCAGCCAGGCAGTAAAAAAAGCTGGCGTCGAAAGCCTCAACACCATCCAGCCCCCTACTGCGGGGAGCGGCATGGCCCAGGACATTGTATCACATCTTGCAAGCTCACTGAAACATATCCTTAAAGACAATGGATAATGGAGCGTTCGTCAATTGTTTTGACGAAGCTCTTTGAAAAAGTCCTGCAGCAGATTGCGGCACTTGTTCTCCATAATACCGCCGAAGACCTCCGGCTGATGATTAAGCTGGCGGCAGGCGGTCACGTTCAAGACGGTGCCTGAAGCACCCATTTTTGGATCATAAGCCCCAAAAATAACCCGTTTTACCTTGGCATTAACAATGGCACCGGCACACATAGGACAGGGCTCGAGGGTCACGGCAAGCGTACAATCGTTGAGATACTTGCTCCCGATGGTCGCCATGGCGGAAGTCAACGCAATCATTTCTGCATGTGCCGTCGCATCACAAAGCGACTCCACCTGGTTATACCCCCGCCCGATAACATGGCCATTACCATCAAAAACAACCGCCCCCACAGGAACCTCCTTGCGTTCAAAAGCCTTGATCGCCTCCCTGAAGGCAAGCTCCATGAAATACGTAAAATCCATCATACTTTTTAAAAAATAGTGTTAACCCAGCAACAAGAGGTTTTACCGTAATCGTAATTTTCACTATACTGTGCTCTCCGCGCAATCCAGCGTTTTACCGGCATTATCAGTACAAACTATCGTCAGTAACCCAAGACACAAAAATATGAACATTCATGAATATCAAGGCAAGGATATCCTGAGAAAATTCGGGGTTGCCGTGCCAAGAGGAATTGTTGCCTATTCGCCCGATGAAGCGAAAGAGGCGGCTCACCAGCTTTTTGAAGAAATCGGCTGTCCGGTTGTTGTTGTCAAAGCACAGATTCATGCTGGCGGCAGAGGAAAAGCCGGAGGAGTGAAACTTGCCAAATCACCTGCAGAGGCCCATGAGATTGCCCATCAAATGATCGGCCTGACGCTGGTTACCCACCAGACCGGCCCCGAAGGCAAGGAGGTCAGGAGGTTGCTTGTCGAAGAGGGAATGAATATTGAAAAAGAGTTGTATGTCGGCATTACCCTTGATCGGTCAACATCAAAGAATGTTTTGATGATTTCGACCGAAGGTGGCATGGAAATTGAAAAAGTTGCCGAGGAGAGTCCGGAGCGGCTCCTGAAAATCCAGATTGACCCACTGTTTGGAATCCAGGGTTTCCAGGCTCGCGAAGCGGCATTCTTCCTCCAGCTCAAGGGTGATCAGTTCCGCAACGCAGTACACTTTATCACTGCACTCTACAACGCCTACACCACTATTGATGCTTCACTGGCTGAAATAAACCCGCTTGTTATCACCAAAGAGGGAAAAGTGTTTGCACTTGACGCCAAAATCAATTTTGACGACAACGCTCTCTACCGCCACAAGGACTTCATTGAATTGCGCGATACCCATGAAGAGGATCCTCTTGAAGTGGAAGCATCAATATCAAACCTTAACTATGTCCGCCTTGATGGCAATGTGGGCTGTATGGTCAACGGCGCAGGACTGGCTATGGGCACCATGGACATCATCCAGCTCGCAGGCGGCAAACCGGCCAACTTCCTTGATGTCGGCGGTTCAGCAAGTCCACAAACGGTCGAAGAGGGATTCAAGATCATTTTGAGCGACAAAAACGTCAAGGCAATCCTTGTCAACATTTTTGGCGGCATCGTTCGGTGCGACCGTGTAGCAGGTGGCATTATTGAAGCTGCAAAAAAAATCGGCCTTCACCTGCCGGTTATTGTCCGGCTTGAAGGAACCAATGCGCCAATTGCACAAAAAATGCTCGATGATTCAGGCTTGAACCTCATCGCAGCCAAAGGATTGCGCGACGCAGCCCAGAAGGTACAGGAAGCATTGGCCACCTCCTGAGCAAAAGCATTGCACAGCAAAAAAAAGACCCCGCAAAAGAGAATCTGCGGGGTCTTTTTTTTAATTGACTAATTGACCGGAATCTCTTTCCCCGTTTTCGGGGTCGGTTCCACTTTTGGAACGACAATCCTCAAGACACCATTGTCATATTTTGCCTCAATGTTTCCGGCATCAACATTCCCCCCTACCGTGAAACTTCTGCTCATGCTACCCCACGACCGCTCAACACGGTGATACCCTTTTTTCTTCTCCTCCTCTTGCCGGCTTCTCTCCGCGTTTATTGAAAGGACACCATCCTCCATGGAAACCTTGATATCCTCTTTTTTCACCCCGGCAATATCAGCCTCAATAAATATTGCATTGTCATCCTCACTGATATCCACCTTGAATGTCGGAGCAATCATTGAAGAGAAAAACGGTGATACCCGATCATTAAAAACATCCTCGAACATTTTCAGAGGATCTTTTTTGTATAGTGACAGTGACATGGTCGTATCTCCTTTTTTGTGTTCATATACCAATAACCCACAAAATCAACTTAGATAATACACTCAACTTTTCAAAAAAATTACCATAGTTTTAAAAGGCGCGCACGGCTCTGGCACGATAACCTTGTGACTTGCTGTAGTCGTGCTGATACCCGTCACCAAAAAACTGCCGCCATGCGTTACTTGCATCGCGCTCGGAAGAACTCCAGTAAAATTTGTCGACAAAATCACCTACTGCACTTTCATTCAAATAAAGCTGGTTAAGTTGATCCTTGTTTGGTAAAAACCAGTCGCTATAACCATTGCTCATAAAATTAAGACATGCTGCTTTCGCATCCGTCCAGGTAAAGCACCCCTCCTCTTTGCCATCAGAGTGACCCTGCATATCTGCTTTCGCCGCAATAAGGCCGTGCTGACCCGTACTGTTAAGATAAAAGACAATACCGCCGCAATAATATTCACCAATCTTGACCTTGACTGCCGGAGGAACCTGGGAAACAGAATCTACCTGACTCTCCCCAAGAATTTGTTGACTCAATGGCCGCTCTCCCCGGGCATCCCTCAAATTGATGGCTGATTGCATCTGGTTGAACAACAGTTGGAAATCGTACCCCGGTTCAGAACCCGCAACAGAAAAGATCTTCCTCAAAAAACCACTGAGGCCATCTTGCGATACACGTAATGCCGTTGAAATGAGACTCTGGGTTAGTGCGGGATCATCAAGCAATTTGCCTGACTTGGCAAACGCCAGCAACTGCTCCTCGGCCTCCATAAGCTCTTCACCGAATCGCATGATCAGACCGCCGTGAGGCACAAAGAAGGTAACATCTTTCATACCACGTCTTCGCCGAATCGCCTCATTCAGGGCCTTGACACCAAGCTCATCTCCTTTCTGTGCCAGTGCCATTGCCTCACGTAATGCCCCAAGAAAAGTTGACTCATCCTGATAGGAAACCAGCCTTCCCACAAGGCGATCAAGGACGACATCCTGTTTGGATGCAAAGATGTTCTTTAACAAACCCATCTACCTCCTCCTCTATTTTATTATTTCAGAGCATTATGTCATTTTCGGCAAGAGTTACGGCACTCACGGGGTCAAAAGGCACGAATGGCGCGAACACGACTGACATACCCCTTGTTACTATGACTCTGATACCCATTGATAAAGAGCTGTAACCATGCATTCGTTACACTCGACTCCGACGAGCTCCAGTAACCGGTGCTGTAATCCGCAAAACCACCAACAACGCCCTTCTGAAGGTAGAGCTGATTGAGTTGCTCCTTGTTCGGCAAAAACCAGTCGCTGTAACCATTACTCACAAAATCACGACACACTGCTTTGGCATCAGACCAGATAAAGCGCCCTTCCTCACTTTCCGCAGAATGACCCTGCATATCTTCTTTGGCGGCAACAAGGCCATGCTCCCTTTTCCCATCGACAAAAAAAACAATGCCGCCACCGTACTCATCACCAATATTCATGATGGTCGTCGTAAAAAGTTAATAAACCCGCACAGCCCTGACGCAACTTCCGTTAGCCTTGCTTCCCGTAAGCGGCTTTCCACTGGCGAAGTTATAAACCCATGCATTACTCGCATCACTCTCGGAAGAGCTCCAGTAGTATGTGTCCACCATATTGCCCACAGCTCCCCTGTTTACATAGAGCTGGTTCAACTGTTCCCTGTTGGGTAAAACCCAGTCAGAGTAGCCATCCACAAAAGCATTGGCCGCAACTTTGGCATCATACCAGTTCATGACACCCTCCTCCTTGCCTTCAGAATGGCCCGTCATATCCGTTTTGGCGACAATAAGGCCATGCTGACCGGTACCATCAACATAAAAAACAATTCCTCCGCCATAGCTCTCACCAATCTTTGGCATGCTGGCAAAGGATTGTGCAGAAAGCGAAAGCAGCAGCAGCCCGGTAAACAAAAACATCATCCAGAGCCGGGAGACACTTCTTTTATCAATGAGTTTCATGATCATTGTTGTTAAGGTTGTTAAGGGTTATTGTTTCCTGATACCATAACGTAGCGGTAAAACGCAGGGAATAATCAGGCGATTGCACGTGAATTGAAGATAAAAAAAGATCATGAGATTATCACAGAATCATCGGAGATGATGTGGTTAAAGCATCTGAATTGTTTTCCCGGCAGGAAACAAAAAAAGGGCTACGGAGAGAAGAGTTCCCTCCCTCCGCAGCCCAAAGCAAACAACCCGACCAGCCTCAACCTATCATTCATTATACATCACACACGAGAGAGCCAATCAGTCATTCCTCACTACGTAGGACGCGTTTTCCAGAAAAATCTTGCACAAAAAAAAGTTTTTTTTGCATTCTGCCTCTACTCAAAGCGAAGTGCCTCCACCGGTTTGAGTGACGCTGCTTTTCTGGCAGGCCAAAGGCCGAAAAAAATACCGATAAGTGCCGAAAATGTCGTTGCAAGCAGAACCGACAGAAGCGAAGTCTTTACCGCCCAGCCAGCAAACAGGGCAAGAATCAGCGAAATACCAATACCGGCAAGAATGCCGATAAATCCTCCACTGATGGTCATGCCGACCGATTCAATGAGAAACTGCAGCATAATATCGTTTTTTCGCGCGCCAATAGCCTTGCGCAAACCAATTTCGCGGGTGCGTTCGGTCACGGAAACAAGCATAATATTCATGATGCCAATTCCTCCTACCAGCAACGAGATGGCTGCAATGGAACCGAGCAGGAGGCTCATGGTCTGCGTTGTGCTGCTGAGCATCTTCTGGATCTCGGTCATATCCCTGATATTGAATGAGTCATCATCCGCTTTCAGCCGATGCCGCTTCAGTATCAGCTCACTGATAGCAGCTTTAGCCTGCTCAATCAGGTTGGGCGAAGTGACCTCAACAAAGATGCCGCTGAGATATTCCTTGCCAAGCACCCGATACATGGCCGTCGTTACCGGAATAATGACCACATCATCCTCATCTTGCGGACCTGAAAACCCTTTTGCAGGAGCAATACCGATAACCTTGAAATTGATTCTGTTGATCTTGATGGTTTTGCCAAGCGGATTGCTGCTTCCAAATAACTCCTTTACCACCGTCACGCCAATAATGGCCGACTTTGCCCGTGTCTGAATCTCTTCACGGGTAAACCACCTTCCCACTGCAGGTACCACGGAACGCATGGTGCCGTAATCGAACCCTGCCCCTGTCAACTGCGAACTCCAGTTTTTGTTACCGTAAACAATCCGTCCGTTACCGTTGACTACCCCTGTAGCATTTTTGACCAACATGCGCAGCGAAGCAATATCATCGACATCAATAAAGGTAAATCGGGCCACAGCACCAGCCCCCTGCGCCGCGCCATGAATTTTGGCCGATCCTCCCCTGATAGAGAGCATGTTCGACCCCATGGATTTCAACTGCTCCTGCATAGCCGCTTTAGCTCCTTCGCCAAGCGCCATCATGGCAATCACCGAGGCAACCCCGACAAAAATTCCAAGAACAGAGAGAAAGGAACGCATCTTGTTGGCAAGAATAGACTGAAAGGCCTGCGCCAAAAATCCGGCATAACGACCATCCTGCCATAAAGAA
>CAINOO010000014.1 GCA_903851535.1 uncultured Chlorobiaceae bacterium
ACGGATGGCGGTTACCTTGGCCCTTACCATTGCCCGGTAGACCACATAAAAGCGCAGCAGCCGCAGTGCACCGTAATCGCCACTCTCTGTCAGGTAGTTGTTCAGGAGGCGCCAGGCAAGGCCCCGCTCTCCTCCATGCTCAAGATCCATAAAGAGAAATGCCAGGTCGCTGATGACATCAATAATGGAGAGGTTCTCATTGAACTCGATACAGTCAAAGATAAAAATCTGCCCTTTCCACCAGACCATATTACCGGTATGCATGTCTCCGTGGCATTGGCGTATATATCCTTCGCGCTTCCGTTCAAGAAAAAGAGGGGAGAGCCGCTGATGCTCCCTGATGCTCCATGCCCTGAGCAATTCGAGCTGCCCGATTTCATCTGCGATTCTGGCGACCGGCTCCAGAGAGGTAAAATTATGCAGGATCGGCTTGATGAGATTCTCCGGGTGGCCGAAACCGCTTTCGGCGGGCTCTGCGGGCAGGGATGCGTGAAATCGGGCAATCATGGAGGAGAGCGTGTCGATATGCTCCCCGTCAAGCTGCTTTTTTTCGAGCATCCTGTCAAGCTCCATGCTCCTCTCAAAGCGTACCATTTTGACCGCATAATCAACAATCTCCCCCTCAGCATCCATCAGAAAGGTGTGGCCAGAGCGAACAACCGGCACAACAGAGAGGTAGATTTCCCGGCAAAGCCGCTGGTTGAGGCGCAGCTCCTCATTGCAGTAGTGGTGGCGTTTCTCGAGGGTTGAAAAATCAAGGAAACCGAGATTCAGCGGTTTTTTGACCTTGTAGGCCAGAGAGCCGGTGAGGAAAACCCAGGAGATATGGGTTTCAACAACCTCGATGGTTCCCGTGGCATGAGGGTATGCTTCAGGACGGCTCAACGCTTCGGTCAACAACTCCATGATATATTTTTGTCCAAAGGATCCCCTGTCAGGGCGATAAAAAAAGCTCTCTTTTCAATATAGGGGAGGGGGGGGCAGCCAGCAAGAATCATCGGCAACGAAAATGGATTCCTTTGAAAAAAATGTAAATTGAGCTTCTATAGCCGAGCAATGCCATTCATCACATTCACGCATCTCAACTCACCTTTATGATACATCTTGCAAGGATACTTTGTCCGACCGACTACTCCGCCACATCGGATAACGCTGTGCGCTATGCTGTTGAATTTGCCCGGAAAGTAGGGGCCCATGTGAGGTTTCTGCATATCCTTTCTGCAGGAACGCCTCCTGAAATAATCGTTGAAGCCACTGAGCCCGCTTCTGTCGTGCAAGAAGAGGATGATTCCCTTCCGGATAATTTTTCACGTCTCCTGATGGCCGAGAAAAAAAAGGGGCTGGATGCCGATTTTCGTATTCTCAAGGGTGAGGCTCCCAAGGTTATTGCTGAACAGGCAAGCTCATGGGGTGCCGATTTGATCATCATGGGCTCGCACGGCCGTACCGGTCTGCAGCGCCTCATGATGGGCAGCGTTGCCGAAGAGGTTTTCCGCTCTTCCGACATTCCCGTTCTGCTGGTCAAGGAGCTTGCTGCGGCAAAAATTACTGTTGAATGACGTTCAGGATATCAGGTAACTCTTAATTTTAGTGTTTTACACTCTATGGAACATTTCAGGAAATCAATTCTTGCCCTTATTACCGAAACATCGGCAAACCTGCCGAGCGACATCCGTTGCGCCCTTGCTGCCGCAATCGAGCGCGAAGATCCGCTCTCCCAGGCCGGTCTTGCCATGTCGACCATCTCGGTTAATATCGACATGGCTGTCGATAATATCTCCCCGGTCTGCCAGGATACCGGTATGCCCACCTTTTTTATTCATACACCCCGTGGAGCCGATCAACTGCTCATGAAACGGGAGATTGAAGAGGCGATCCGGGAAGCCTCCAAAACGGGAAAACTCCGTCCCAATGCCGTTGATGCTATCAGCGGCAAAAACTCCGGCACCAATCTCGGCGACCATTTTCCGGCAATTCACTTTGAACCGTGGGAAAAGGATGAGATTGAGGTCAAGCTGATTTTGAAAGGAGGCGGATGCGAAAACAAAAACATTCAGTACTCGCTGCCCGATGAAATTCCCGGTCTCGGAAGCGCCTCACGCGATCTTGACGGTGTCCGCAAGTGTTTGCTCCATGCGGTCTACCAGGCGCAGGGTCAGGGATGCAGCCCC
>CAINOO010000015.1 GCA_903851535.1 uncultured Chlorobiaceae bacterium
AATCGACATCAATGCCTCTTCGGCATTATTGGCAGGGATACAATTTACCCCTTGAATATGGGTTCCTTTTGGCGCAACCAATACCAGAGTGTGACCCATTTTTAAAAACTCCAGAATGAGCCATTCAACAATACGTTCAGTACCGCCATATTTATTTGCCGGCAAACGAGAACTACATACAAGGCAAATCTTTAAGGGTAACATATATGAGCCCGATTATGATAAAAAACTGAACCATAGAGTCTTGAACTTAACGTTTCTCATGATAACGCCATAGCTCAATAGTGAAATAGAACTTTCTATTCCCTGCACACATCCTCTATTGCCTGCGCAACAGCATCCGGCGTCATGTTTTTGAAACATCGATAGTGCTGATACCTGCAAACGCGATCAAAACAGGGTGCACATGGCTCCGCGAAGTGCATGGCAATGCTTCTCTTTCCGAGAGGGCGGGTCCATACCGGACTGGTGGAACCAAACAAGCCAATAACCGGCGTGCCGATGTATGCAGCCAAATGCATTAATCCGGAATCGTTCGAGACAACTGCACGAGCACCCGACATAATTGCAGCAGCCTCACTCAGTGATGTTTTTCCGGTCAGGTCAGTACTCTTTCCAGGTGCCATACGAGAAATCTCCTGTGCCGTTTCCCGATCTTCGTGCGTTCCAAGCACGACAATGTTATTACACTCCTGTATCTTTGCCAGCTCGGGAAAATAAGGCCATTTTTTGGCAGGTCCATAAGCTGCGCCGGGACAGTAAACGATTGAACCCGAATAAGTCTTGTCTGGCTTGACCATTATGCCATTCCACTCTTCAGGAGGGGAATAGGGCATATCAAGGATTTCTGCATATTCCCGGGTGATATGGTGCGACTTGTTACGAAGGTTTCCCGACAAAGGGTCGGTCAGCAAAAAACGCCTCATTTCTTTTGACAAGCCTCTTCTGACAGGCACCCCGGTCTTCACAGCAAACCATGCTGAAGAAAATGAAAACGGCAACAGGTATATGGTATGGAACCTCCCGCTCTGCACGACTTTCATAGTATGTTTTCGGGCCTCTGCATCGCTGCGAACAAACGCAATCCGGGGCAGATCACTCAACATGGTAACCAGACCAACCATCTGCTCTGGAACCAGAAGGGTTGTGTTTGATCGACGATTTTCAGCCAATCTCGTGACCATTGAAAGGGCAAGAAGCATATCTCCTATCCAATTCGGCAGCAGAATAAGGGAAGAGTTCATAAACGCATTGCGTATGGTTAACAGATGCCTGTGTGGAAAACCGGAAAGCTACTCCCGTTTTGGATAGCCGATACCGTCTTTTCGTTTTTACTACCCGCCAATATAGTTTTTGAGATGGATTTACGTTAAACAAATACGCATGGGTTTTTTCTTTATATATCGAGTATACATCGCATGACAAGCCAGTGGGAAAAAGAGAGGAACTCCGTACTTCAAAAAACACCCTTTGTTTTATGCAATGCAAAACCGTCACTATTTCATCGCATTGAAGTGTTTTTTACTCAGTTCCAGTCCAAACCAGCGTTCAAGACTCAGCATGAATCGGTGTTTTTTTTCCCGATTGGTTAGTATATGGGCCGGATTGGCTCGAAACAGCCCTTCTTCTTTCGGAAGCCATTCACGAATGATGGCCGGATGGGAACCGGTAAACTGACGAATAATCTTCTGGTCGATCTCCCGATAGTCGATTCGGCGATGATTTTTATTCCAGTACTTCTGTACATTTTCCGATTTCCGGTTCATCTCCTCCTCACTTCGTACCCAACCATAGTGATAGATTGATGCTCCCGTATGGGCCGCCTTCGGGTATCGGGAAACCTTGCTTTTGCTGGTAAGCACATGCCAGTAAAGCCCGTCCGGAGCATAAGACCTGATGGAATTTCTGATAATCCTGGCCTCTCGGCGATACCATCCCGGTGAGTCGAGGTAACTGTTCGCGTTACCATAGAAATGATAATAGTCGAAGGCAAGTGCCTCACACTGCTCGTCATCAAGATGTAAACGGCAGGCATCAACGATTTTATTCAGATCGTTTTCATGCACAATTTCGTCTCCCTCAAGATAGAATGCCCAATCACCGGTACAGTTAAACTGTGCGATCATTTTTTGCTGGCCATACACATAACCACCAACCTTCATCCTCTCATTCCAATGAGACTGAATGATCCGTATCTTTGGATCACCGATTTCCATAATCCTTTCCAGGGTATCGTCAGCGCTTTCGCCGACATTGACGACAAATTCATCGACAATCGGCAACACGGAACGAATCGATTCCCTGTATGGAAAGCCAAAGATGCTGCCATTCTTAATAAAGGTAAATGCACTGATTTTCATAAGCAGGTTCTGGTGAAATATATCATGTTCACTCTCAATTTTTCAATAGCCATTACCATCGCAACGTGCCTGAAAATATTAGTTTCTCGCTGCTCTTTTTCATAAACGGGTAACCAGAGATTATGCAGGAACCAGACCATAATGACAATCCGTCTATTTTTTCGACAATGACTCCATATCATAGAGCCGATTCGATATTGCCTCCCCCATCACCGTAAAACCTCATGCCCCAAGATGGGTATCATTTGGATAGTAGAGATCCTGCGTGGAATCCACTGCTGAAACAAGTACTCTTTTGAGATTGACCTGAGCCACACCTTGTCTATCAAGTTCATCCCAAACGTCAGGCGGCGGACAATAAAATTGGGCTGATTTAAAAAATTGTCTGTAAGCAGTTGACTTGTCAGGAACTACCACCATGATGAGTGCAATGCCACTTCGCTCGCACAAATCCCCAAGTCGTCTTATAGACGCAACTCCCCTTTTTATCTCGTCATACGTCCAGCTCTTTTTCCTGTCGTCATCAGTGAAATACATCAATAAATCCGATTTTCGATTAGAAAAAAGGCCTTTTCTTTTCAACGGCGTAATCACGGTTGATCCACTCCGGGAAGTTTTATCAATGTTTTTTAAGGAGTTAATGGTTGCCTGAATCGCATAAACCGGATCATGCATAGGATGAAACAGGTTGGTATCCCTCATTGTGGCTGTTTTATATGGCGCTATCATGACAGGCGTTGCCCGCTGGTGTTCCGTCAAGTCCTGTGAGGTATTGAGCCTTGGTATAAATTCACGTTCAACAGTTTCAATGACAAGATATTTGACTGATGGATAAATCTTTTTTAAAGATGCTACCCAATACTCAAGTGCATTTGGATTTTTCCAGGGAAACGTCAAGATAT
>CAINOO010000016.1 GCA_903851535.1 uncultured Chlorobiaceae bacterium
CTGAGCGGCGTGCGTCCCAATGGCCTTGAAGATGTACCACAATTCAAGATCGATATCGACCACGAAAAAGCAAGCGCCTTTGGAGTATCGATCGCCGACATCAACGCAACGCTGCAAACCGCCTGGGGTTCGAGCTATGTGAACGATTTCGTGCATGAGGGACGCATCAAAAAAGTCTTCATGCAGGGAGACGCCCCCTACCGCATGAACCCGGTGGATGTCGATATCTGGCATGTCCGGAACGCGAATGGCGATATGGTTCCCTTCTCATCGTTTTCCTCGGGCCGGTGGAGCTTCGGTTCGCCCAAGCTCGAACGGTTCAACGGCATATCGTCGGTCAATATCCAGGGATCTCCAGCTCCCGGCGTAAGCTCGGGCGATGCCATGGCCATCATGGCCAAACTGGCCGCAAAACTCCCGGAAGGTTTCGGTATCGAATGGACCGGCCTCTCCTACGAAGAGCGTGCTGCCGGCCAGCAAACGCTGCTGCTCTACACGCTCTCCCTGCTTTTCGTCTTTCTTTGCCTGGCCGCCCTTTACGAAAGCTGGAGCGTGCCGATTGCCGTCATGCTGGTAGTCCCGCTCGGTGTCCTCGGCACCGTTCTGGCAACATTTATCGCAGGGCTTTCAAACGATGTCTACTTCAAGGTCGGCCTTTTGACGACTGTTGGCCTGACGGCGAAAAACGCCATCCTTATCGTTGAGTTCGCCAAAACCCTCTATGAAAGTGGTATGAATCTGCAGGAGGCAGTCCTCTCGGCAGCAAGTCAGCGACTTCGACCCATCATCATGACCTCAATGGCATTCATCCTCGGCGTTACGCCGCTCGCATTCTCCTCCGGAGCCGGATCGGCAAGCCAGCACGCTATCGGCATCGGCGTGATTGGAGGCATGTTGTCCGGGACGGTGCTGACAATTTTATTTGTGCCACTCTTCTTCATCCTCGTGCAATCCCGGTTTGCCCGAAAGAGGGTAACCGACACAGCAGTAAACCAAAACGACAAGGGATAGAACCATGAACACTAAACTGCTGCTTCCTTTGTGCCTGGCAGCAACCACCCTGACGGCCTGTTCGCTTGTGCCAACCTATGTTCGTCCAACGGCCCCCGTCACCACAGAGTGGCCGGTCGCTTCCACTGCCCAAGAATCCGGGGAACAACCGCGTACCAGCAATATCGGATGGCGGAGCATGTTCAGGTCGCCAAAACTGCAAAGCCTTATCGAAGCATCCCTTGCCAACAACCGCGACTTGAGGATAGCCACCCTCAATATCGAGGTGGCTCGCAACACCTGGCGCATCCAGCGTTCGGATCTCCTGCCATCGATGAGCGCCTCGGGAAGCTTCGCCCGTCAGGAGTTGCCGAAAAACATGAGCGGCACAGGAAACAGGGAAATCACCTCGACGTACAGCGCAGGCATCGGCACAACGGCGTATGAACTGGATCTTTTCGGCCGTGTACGCAGCCTCACGCATCGCGCCATAAACCAGTATCTCGCGACCGAAGAGGGACGCAAAGCTGCCCAGACAAGCCTGGTCGCTGCAGTTGCCAACGCCTATCTCACCTGGCTTGCCGATGTCGAACTGCTGCGATTGACCGAAAGCACGCTCACAACAAGGCAGGAGGCATACGATCTTATCAAACGCAGCTTCGATCTCGGGGCAAAGTCCCGACTCGATGTAGCACAGTCCGCAATGCTGGTCGAATCGGCCCGGGCCAACCGTGCGCACTATCAACGTCAGGTGGAACAAAGCAAGAACGCCCTGACCCTGCTGGTCGGAAAGGAGATCGATCCGATGCTCCTCGAGCCCCAACCCCTGGCCGATGTCGAGGTGCTCGACACGCTCCCGGTGGGCATTCCCTCCGTCGTTCTGCTCGATCGACCGGACATACGGCAGGCGGAATACGCGCTGAAGGCAGAAAACGCCAATATCGGAGCAGCACGGGCTTCATTTTTTCCCAGCATAAGCCTTACCGGTTCCGCCGGGTTCGCCAGCCCCAGCTTGTCTGATCTGTTCGTGAGCGGGTCGAGCGGTGTCTGGAGCTTCGCCCCACAGGTAACGCTCCCGATTTTCCAGGGAGGCCGGTTACGCTCCAACCTCAAATTGGCTGAAACCAACAGGGATATTGCTGTCGCCCGATACGAAAAAGCTATTCAGACTGCGTTCCGTGAGGTCGCCGATGCACTGGTTGCCCGCGTAACCTATACCGAGCAATGGCAAGCCCAGCGAGCTCTGGTCAAAGAGAGTGAACAAGCCCGAAGCATTACGAAAGCGCGTTACGATCATGGCATCGACAACCATTTTGCCCTGCTTGACGCCCAACGCTCCCTCTTTGAGGCTCAGCAGAACGAAATTCTGATCCATCAACAGACGCTTGCCAATCTGATCGACCTCTACAAAGCCCTCGGAGGAGGGTGGCAATGACCTTTATGATAGGGCCCTCTCCTCAACGCCGCGCATAAAGAGTCGTTCTGTATTTTCGCCGCGCATGGCCCTCTTTTCGGTGTACCGTTAAAAGTAACGTCGAGAGGGCTTCGGAGTTTCGAAAGCTGCCGGATCAGAATGAAATTTTCAGGCCACCTGTACAGAAAAAGTCATTTCCACCCGGTTGCCCAATTGTCTGCGACAGGTTCAGCATGAGTGCGATGGTGCTCGTCAGATTGGCATCGGCACCGGCAGCGAGCCGGACGAAGGCATGGTTCGGTGCGCCCGTCGCTGTCCATGAATTGACGATCAGCGGCGCAGAGGTCGCGCTGTATTGGATAACACGGTCTGAACCCTCGAAATTGTTTTCGACGGTGAAGTTCAGATAGGAGTCGAGCCTCGTGCTTCCCAGATCGAACGCGCAGCGAGCCTGTGCACCCACACTGCCGAGCACGGTTTTGGCGGTTTGCTCGTTCAGATTGAGCGTGAGAGCCTGGTCACCATTTTCGCTGTAACCGTTAACATGCGCCCGAACATAGGTGAGCCCTGCAATTGGGCCGAACCGCACGGAGGGCGCGACGTCAAAAAGATAGCCACCTTTCAATGCCGCAGCAAAAGTCGCACCGTCCGGCTTGGCGGTGATCGTGCTGACGACGCCTGAGCGGTTGTTGGAGTAATTCAGCCATCCGCAAGAGAGCAGGCTCTGAACGAAGAGGTTTTTCTTTGTATAGGTACCGTAGAGTCCAAGCTGCTTGGCATCTGCGCTGGTGGTTCCGGCATTCTGGTTCAGGTTCAGGGAGGGATTGGCATAACTATAAGCGGTGGCAATCATCGCTTCGGAGGTCAGGCGATATTCGATGCCGAACGTTGTGCCAAGGTTATCCGAATGATACCCTTGCGAATTGTTGCTGGAGGAACGACTCGATACAGCGCTATTGCCCTGCACGAAAACGGACCATGAGCTTGACCCGATTGCTGATGCGCCGGATCTGCTCGCGGTCGCGACGTTGAACAGATCAAGCTGGTCGAACATGGTGTCGACAAAGGTGTTCGTTGTACGAAAACCAAGCTCGGAGGTTGCGGCAAAAGTCTCAGGGGCTTTGAGGCGATTGGCGATGTAATCCGCCACGATGTCAAAGCCGGCCGAAGTGAGATGCAAACCATCGACGTAGAACAAATATTCGTTCACCAGGGCAGCATTACCCAGGTTGGATTCAGGGCTTGCCGTTGCATATTTTAGGCCGTAAAGCGACGGATTGGCCACGATATTTGATTCGATCCTGGCAAGGTCTACATATTCGACCCGCACGCCGGAGGCGGCAACTTTCGACAGATTTTGCTGCATCAAGTTATTAAAGTTCTGGCTATAGGCAGACCCAACGGCGACCGCCGAACCGGGGCGACCTGCTGCCTCGGGGAGGTCGGCGACATTGCCAGCGGTGAAAACAAGCGTTTTGGCACCCGTGCCAACAAGTGCGTTGATTCCGGCTATTGCGTTGCCCGCCGAAGCCGCAGCGGCAGATGAGACACCTGCCATTGTGCCGCTGTTTTGATAATAGGCGCGGGCGTCATTACCACCGATGTTGACCGTCACCAAAGCATTCTGCGCGATGACTTGATCGAAAGCCACAAAATTTTGCCACTCATTGGTGAAGCCCGGCAAACCGGGAAATTCATTATCTGTTCCGGTATGCGCGCCACCGAGGGCAAAATTGTCTACCTGTGCGATGCCATAAAGGCTCGACAATGTGTCGATATAATTGGTGCCACCGCTGAACCTTCCTGTCGGATAGATCGTGTTGATAAAGGTGAGTGTACTTGAGTATGCAGGGATCGTCGCCATGATTTTCTGGATGTTACCGGTATCGGCATAGCTATCGCCGAAAGCAACGATCGAGGAGAATGGCTGGGCATGAGCGCAAGCGAAAGGCGCGACGCTCAGGGCGAGTGCGGTCATCAAGGCGTGTCGAACCTTCCCGGGCGAAAATTGGTTGCGAAAAAGCGTCACGAAATTGTGATGGCTCTTGCCATTCCTGAGAAATTTCGCCGAATGTTCCAAACGTAACTCTCGATTGTCCCGTTGAGTTAACTTCATCGTCATGTTTGATTTTTTGTTCAGAATGAGTCTCTTTCATGTACGGTCAAGTTATCAAAATATGGAAAGAAAAGTACCGTTAACGAGCGAATTTTCATGTTCCATAGCCTTTTGGTCCGTTCATCGTCTGCCCGATATTGTTCAGCCCAATCAGCCTGACTCAAAAAAAACAGAGAGCGTTATCCTGCAACAGAGCAGATCCAGTTGTTCTGTTCGTGAAAAATATTTACCCGTCAAACGTTTACTCTCTCCATTTCCTTGTTTATCTTGTTCTTCCGGGTTATTCCTTACGTATACAGAAAGCCCGAAAAACGGAAATATGAAAAAATTGCAAGGTTTTTGTACGGTATTGCCTGTTTGTGTTGTTTTTTAATAACCATGTATAGCGCCTCTTTGAACAAACGAATATGAAAGGAATTATTCTTGCAGGGGGTTCTGGTACCAGGCTCTATCCTGTTACCAGGGCGATGTCAAAACAGCTTCTCCCGGTTTATGACAAGCCGATGATTTATTATCCACTGACCACACTGATGCTTGCGGGGATCAGGGAGATTCTTCTTATCACTACCCCCGAAGATCAGGCGATGTTCAAAAAACTGCTTGGGGATGGTAGTGACTGGGGCATTTCGCTCTCCTACGTTGTGCAGCCCTCTCCTGACGGGTTGGCCCAGGCATTTATTCTTGGTGAATCATTTATCGGCAGTGATGACGTCGCGCTTATTCTTGGCGACAATATCTTTTTTGGTTATGCGTTCACTCCGATGCTTGAGGCAGCGGTACAGAGCGTTCAAAACGAACACAAGGCGACCATATTCGGCTACTATGTCAGTGACCCTGAGCGTTACGGTGTGGCTGAGCTTGACGGGGAGGGAAATGTACTCTCACTGGCCGAAAAACCGGAAAAGCCGAAATCAAATTATGCTGTTGTCGGGCTCTATTTTTATCCCAACAGTGTTGTCGAAATTGCCAAAGGGGTGCGGCCATCCGAGCGGGGTGAGCTTGAGATCACGGCAGTCAATGAGGAATATCTGCAGCGGAGGGAACTCAAGTGCTCCATGCTCGGGCGGGGTTTTGCCTGGCTCGATACCGGTACGCATGAGTCCTTCCAGGAAGCCGGGAATTTTATTCAGACTGTTGAAAAACGGCAGGGACTGAAAATTGCCTGCCCTGAAGAGATTGCCTGGAGAAATGGCTGGATAACGGATGAAGCGCTCTTGCGGTTGTCGGAACCGCTGATGAAGAGCCATTATGGCCAGTATCTGCGGCAGTTGCTTGTGCAACGATAACACGTTGTCAACGTGCAGCCCACTCTCGCCGGGCAGCGAAAGGGAGCTGCGGTAGTTGCCTGTTTTGATTGCAGTTTATTTGTTGCGTCTCAATTGTTTATTTTGGCCACGGGGCAGCGTTTTCTGTTGCGACCTCTTTTGGTGATTCAATTTTTTTTACAAGGCGCTTATGCAAGTGATTCCTTCAGCCATACCTGATGTCCTGATTTTTGAGCCAACGGTATTTGGTGACGATCGCGGCTATTTTTTTGAGTCGTTCCGACAGGACTTTTTTGAGGAGCATGTTGGGCAGGTTGCCTTTGTGCAGGAGAATGAGTCGAAATCAGCGTACGGTGTGCTGCGCGGCCTTCATTTTCAGAAGCCTCCCTTTACGCAGTCGAAGCTTGTTCGCGTGCTCCACGGTCGTGTGCTGGATGTCGCCGTCGATTTGCGTATCGGTTCGCCCTGGTATGGTCGCCACGTCTCCTGTCTGCTTGATACCGAAAAGAAGAGGATGCTCTGGGTTCCAAAAGGGTTTGCCCACGGTTTTCTTGTGCTCTCCGAGGAGGCCGTTTTTGCCTACAAGTGTGATAACTACTACACCCCTTCGCATGATGCAGGGATCTTGTGGAACGATCCATCTCTCGCCATCGAGTGGCAGCTTCCGTCGGAGGTGATCAGGGTCTCCGGCAAAGATGCTGTGCAACCCGTCTTCTCTTCGGTCGACACTTTTTCCTATGAGGATTTCCGGCCGGAAAAACTCTATGCGCGGCAATAGCGCTTCTCCTCCATTTGTAACCTGTGAACTCTAACGTCATGAGCCCCTCATCACCCCGAAAACTGATCACCTTCGACTGGGCTATGAAGCGCTTGTTGCGTAACAAGGCCAACTTTGAGATCCTTGAAGGTTTGATAAACCATATCTATCCTGAATACTACCTGATCAGGATCAACAACTTTAACCGAGTAGCAGCGTCATCACTGGACGAATGGTATACTTCCTCAAAAATGAAGAGATCAAGGATGAATTCAAAGCCAAAGGAATTCAGCAAGCAAAAAAATCTTTTTCCATCATGAGTATGACGGAAGAAGAGCAATTGGCATACGCCCGTTATCAGGATGACCTTCGCTACGAGGCCAGTCTGATAGAGTCAAACTATGGACTGGGTCGGATGGAGGGCAAGGAAGAGGGAATCGAGATAGGAGTTGAACAGGGCATTGAAAAAGGAAAACTTGAAGTTGCAAAACGATTGGTAGAAAAGGGAATGAGTGCTGAAGAAGCTGCTGCTGTTGCCGGGATAGACCTGGAGCTGCTACGCCATTGAACCGTTCTTCTTGTTCCTTCTAACGATTAGTTCAATGTGCTGAGATACGGCATGGAGTATGTGGGTCAGGGAGCGAACTATTGTGAGGAGCAATACCGGAAAAAAGTGGTCAGCAATTTGAAGCGGCAGGCAGAATAACCGGGATTTACCCTGCTGGAAAACACTCAAACCCCGTCAGCAGTGGGAGTTTCTTAGGAACAACATCAGGAGCGGCAAAATCATGCTCTACAACCCCCAAACCGGCAAAAGAATCCGCCGCCCCTTCAACCACATAAACTGGGTACAAAAAGCCCTCAACATCCACCCATTCCACCTCAACCAGTGCCTCTTCGGAGAACACCTCCTCACCACCGACCCCAAAAAACCCGTCGCCATCGTCGAAAACGAAAAAACCGCCATCATCGCCGCAGGCTTTATCCCCGATTACCTCTGGCTTGCCACAGCAGGGAAGGGGAACCTCAACCCCGAAAAACTCAAACCACTCCACCACCACCACGTAAAACTCTACTCCGACCTCGGAGCCCATGAACACCCCCTCCCACCGGCAAAAAATCCTGAACAACTGATTCTCCGTCACTGCAAGCTGAGCCGCCTTTTCCGCCAAGAGCGTATTCAAAATCTGAAACTCCGTCTCAATCACCACGCCCGAGGCCACCGCCGACCGATACGTCTGCACCGGCGTCAAATGCGCTATCCGGTTAATCATCTCCACCTTCATCTCAATCGCCTGCAGCAACCCTAACAGCGCCTCCGCATCTGCCTGCAGCAAATACGGCCTCTTCTCCGGCACCGTATCCTCATTCATCACCGTTCACCGCAACCCCGCGCTTCAATGATGTGAGCCCGATAGTATGTACCGTTTTTAGATTGGAATAGGGAGTGGTTATAGCCCTTTAAGTCGATAGGTAGAATGGATGATGTATAATTTTCCCCCTGATGTCCTAATGCGCCAAGGCCCTTTTGACAGCCTCTGGTTCATAGGCAATGACGGTTAAAAGAATCCGGGCCGCCCGATCAGGATGACGGCGTTTTTGTTCCCAATCCTGCACCGCCCTGACGTCAAACCCGAACCGCAAAGAAAATTCCGGTTGAGTCAACCCCAAACCGTTGCGGATAGACTTAACGTCGATCTCCTCAGGAACATTGACGGTAAAGCCGTCAGAAATTTCACCGCGAGCATAGGCCAGTGCCTGGTTTGCGGACTTGATA
>CAINOO010000017.1 GCA_903851535.1 uncultured Chlorobiaceae bacterium
AAACTTTTCATTTAAAAAATCATCCATCGTATAAAAGCCAGGCGCTGTTTTGTGGCGCAGGGCAAGCCAGTTAGCCGCTTCGACGGCACCCGCGGCAAACCCTGAACGGTTTTTAGCGGTATGGGAGACCACAATTTCATCAGCTTCGGAATCAATGAAGGCGGAGTGCTTCCCGAAAACAGAGCCGAGACGCAGAGAGGCCACCTGCAGCTCATCCGGCGCAAGCTTTTTGTCATCGGAGAGCTGCCGCACAACACTCTTTTTGCGGCTGTTGACGGCAAGGATCATATCAGCCGCCCGCAAAGCCGTACCACTGGGGAAATCGGCCTTGGCGGTGTGATGCTGTTCGGCAAGGGCAATATCGAACTGGTCGAAAGGTGCGATAAGGCGTGCCGCTTCACGCACTGTGCGCAAAAAAATGTTGACACCGAGCGAAAAATTGGCCGAATAGAGGAGCGACCCACCGGCATCGGCGAGCATCCCCTTGACCTCCTCCCGCCGGTCATCCCAACCGGTGGTACCCACAACTACGGGCACGCCGGAGGCAAGCATGGCTGGAAGGTTGGCCAAAAATGCCTCCCTTACGGTAAAATCTATAATGGCATCGCTTCCCTGAAAAAGGTCAGGGGTAATGGTGGTATTGATATCGAGAGCTGCAGCAGTTTCGTGGCAGCCCGACCGGGCAATAACCAGAGCGACCTGCTGGCCCATTCTCCCGTTTCCGACAAGGGTAAACCTCATGATTGTTGTTTCTTGCTTATGAATGGACTTTATTTTGCAAAGCGGAAGTTTGAGTGGGAAATTCACTCATGACGCATAATTTCGAGAAGCCGGTCAAGATCATCATTGGAGAAGTACTGGATATGAATCTCCCCTTTCCCGCCTTTTTTTTCAACAATGCGAACCTTGGTTGCAAGATTGTTCCTCAACACAGACTCAAGCTCGGTAAGGTATGAAGAGCGCTCCGAAGAGGCCACATGTACGGGCTTCGACTGCTCCTTGAAGAGGCGGTTCACCAGCGCCTCGGTTTGGCGGACAGAAAGCTGATGGGCGAGAATCTGTTTCCACACCTTCAACTGCTGCTGTTCACCGGGAAGGTTGACCAGCGCCCGAGCATGTCCGGAGGAAATTTCGCGATTTCTGATGCTGTCCTGGATCTGCAGCGGCAGTTTGAGCAGACGAAGAAAATTGCTGACCGTTGAGCGGTTTTTACCCACCTTCCGGGCAATCTCCTCCTGTGTCAGGTTGCACTTTGTTGTCAGGCTTTTGAGGGCAAGCGCAACCTCAATGGCATTGAGATCTTCGCGCTGAATATTCTCGATAAGCGCAAGCTCAAGCTTGGTAGAATCGTCATGCGCCTCAATGACATAGGCCGGAATAAACTTGAACCCCGCCAGCGTAACGGCCCTGAGCCGCCGCTCTCCACTGATAAGCTGATAGCCATCACCATCCCTGCAAACCGTAACCGGCTGAATCACTCCGTTTTCAAGAATGGAGTTCTTCAGCTCTTCGAGAGCCGTTTCATCAAATTCCTTGCGGGGCTGAAAGGGATTTGCATTGATTTTCTCAATCGGCAGACTGCCTATACTTCCAACGGGCGCAGACTCCTCTGCCTCATCCTTCGAAACAGAGACAAAGCCATCGTCCTGAAAAAGTGCTTTCAGGCCACGTCCCAATGCTTTTTTCGCCATATCACCCATCAGCTTACCGGTCAGCTACGGCTGACGAACTTTAAATTTGTTAATATTGCCATCTCTCTCAAAAATCTCCTGGGCCAGATCAAGATAGTCTTTTGACCCGATACACTGGGCGTCATAGAGCAAGGCAGGTTTGCCGTGGCTCGGTGCTTCGGAGAGCCGTACATTGCGGCGAATATAGGTCTTGTAAACCTTCTCCTTGAAAAATTTCTTGACCTCTTCGGCAACCTGCGATGCCAGACGGAGCCGTGCATCATACATGGTCACCAGAACCCCTTCAATCTCAAGCCTGGGATTGAGATGCTTGCGGACAATGCTAATGGTATTGAGCAGTTTTCCCAGCCCCTCAAGCGCGTAATATTCAGCCTGAACCGGTATAAGCACGGAATCTGCCGCCGTGAGCGAGTTAAGGGTAATAAGACCGAGCGAGGGTGGACAGTCGATAATAATATAATCGTACAGGTCGCGGACACCCTTGAGCGCTTTCTGCATCACATACTCGCGCTCTTTCATGTTCACCAGCTCAACCTCCATCCCGACAAGATTGACATTTGAGGGAAGCACATCAAGATACTCCAGACTGGAGGATTTGATGGCATCCTGTATCTTGCCGCCCTTTACCATCACCTGATAAAAGGTATTATCGATCTCATCGCCGATTTCGAGACCAAAACCAGAGGTAGCATTGGCCTGTGGATCGATATCAATCAACAGCGTCCTGAACTCGGAAATGGCGATGGAGGCCGCTATATTGACGGAAGTGGTTGTTTTTCCAACCCCTCCCTTCTGGTTTGCAATCGCAATAACTCTGCCCATGTACTAACCAGGGAAATTTAAAGCAGTTGATGTTTCACTATAATTTACTGCATTATAATACATACATGAACCATTACAAATTATAATTTTGCTACGATGGAACGGCTTGAACAACAATTCTCTGAACAACCCGCCCTTGAACTTGCCAAACAACTACCCAAAAACAATTGTTGTACGCCGTCAAAAAAGGAAACGTTACCTGAATGTTAAAAAAAAGCGTTGCGTATTGGAAAGTTCGAAAAAATAACTCTTTTTGAAACAGCGTCTCTCTGCATGGAAAGCTGCCATAAACCATACATCTAACCTGCGCCGCCCATGATCGGAACCTCACTCTTGCCGGAAATCAGGGAGCTGATTGAAAAGCGCAACTTCAGCGCCTTGCAGAGAATTTTCAACGACTGGCTGCCGGTCGACCTCGCCGAACTCATTTCCGATCTTCCTGAAAACGAACAGGCCATCCTCTTCCGACTGCTGCCAAAGGATCTGGCTACCGAAACCTTTGAATATCTTGATTTTGACTCCCAGCAGAACCTGCTGACGGCGCTGACCAAAAAGCATGTCACCCAGATTCTCAACAGCATGTCGGCCGATGACCGTACGGCACTACTCGAAGAGCTGCCAGGCACCGTAGTACAGGAGCTGTTGAAACTGCTCTCCTTCAAAGAGTTCAAGATTGCCAAAACCCTGCTCGCCTACGCCGAAGGAAGCGTTGGACGGCTCATGTCGCCCGACTACCTCAGCGTCAAAAAAGATTGGGACATCAATCAGGTGCTCGACTACATCCGCACCTACGGCCATGAAAGCGAAACCCTCAACGTCATCTACGTTGTTGACGACATCGGCAAACTGAAAGGAGAGCTGCTCGCAAGAGCGCTTTTGCTCTCACCCCCTGAAAAAAAGGTGAGTGAAATCATCGCCGAAGAAAAAATCATCACCCTCACCGCCTCACAAGACCAGGCAGACGCACTCGAAGCCTTCAAACGCTACGACAGCATCGCCCTGCCGGTGGTCGACTCCAACGGCTACCTGATCGGCGTTGTGACGGTTGACGACATGCTCGACGTCGCAGAAGAGGAGGAGACCGAAGACATACAGAAATTCGGCGGTATCGAAGCACTCGAAGAGCCCTACATCGACCTGCCCATACCCCAGTTAATCAAAAAACGGGCCGTATGGCTGGTCATTCTCTTTGTCGGAGAGATGCTGACCGCCTCGGCAATGGCATTTTTCCAGGACGAAATGGCCAAGGCGATTGTTCTTGCCACCTTCATACCGCTCATCATGTCGAGCGGCGGCAACTCCGGCTCCCAGGCCGCTTCACTCATCATCCGCTCCCTCTCACTTGGAGAGATAACCATCCTCGACTGGTGGAAAGTGATGCGCCGTGAACTGGTTTCAGGTCTTGCACTTGGCTGCATCCTCGGTGCTATCGGGGTCTTGAGGGTCCTCATCTGGGCATCAGTGCTCGGTCATCTCAACACACAATGGCTCTATATCGCCTTTACCATCGGCCTCTCACTGATCGGCATTGTCCTGTTCGGAACACTCACCGGCTCAATGCTTCCCCTGCTGCTGAAGCGGCTCGGCCTCGACCCCGCCGTCTCCTCGGCTCCCTTTGTTGCAACACTTGTTGACGTCACCGGTATCGTTATCTACTTCAGCGTCGCATCGCTTCTTTTAGGCGGCATCCTTCTCTGAACAACCAGCTTGAGCAGCATGAAACAGGAACGTGAATCAATCGAATTTGATATCGTCTTTGTAGGGGCAGGCCCGGCAAACCTTGCCTCGGCCATCCACCTCCAGCGGCTTGTCAAACGCCACAACGCCCAATCAGCAACCCCTCTTGAACC
>CAINOO010000018.1 GCA_903851535.1 uncultured Chlorobiaceae bacterium
ATGGTCATGAGAGTCAATGAACTCCCCAATATCTCGTCCCGAATCCTGCTCGAACCAGGATCCAGACCCGGCACAACACAGGCAACCCTTGAAGTCACCGAAGAGCGACCCTACAGCTTTTCACTCGACCTCGACAACTTCGGAAACCATGCAACCGGAGAGAATCATGCTGGCGCCACCATGGAGATCTACTCTCCCCTTCACCTTGGAGATCAGTTCACCCTGCATCTGCAGGCATCGACAACCGGAGATCTGCGGAATATACAAGCAGGCTATGCCATACCGATAACACGCTCTGGAACCAGTCTCAAAGTGAACTATAGCTATGTGAGCTACCAGTTGGGAGGATTATTTGAACCATTGAACGCTTCCGGCAATGGCCACGACCTGACTCTTGGCATTACCCAGCCACTTATACGCCAGAGAAACCTGATGGTGAATGCAACCGTTGCCGGAGAAGGCAGCATACTTGACGACCGGATAGAGAGCATACCACTCAGCAACAAGCGTCACAACCTCTCCTGGCAGGCAGGCCTTAGCGCAGTCCAGAGAGACGACCTTCCGGGCGGCAGTTCAACCTCACTCTCGTTTGGTTTCGTCAGAGGGCGCATAGACATTAACGATTCCGAATCGCTTTCGATCGACCAGGCACCAACCGGACTGCACACCAACGGGAGTTATTCAAAAATTACCATGGCTCTCGGGCGCAGCCAGAGCATCACTCACGGGTTCTCTCTCTATGCGGGTGCCTATGGCCAGTGGGCCAGCAAAAACCTGACCAGCTCGGAACAGCTCTCCCTCGGTGGAGCGAGTGCCGTGCGTGCATGGCAAAGAGGTGAATCATACGCCGACAAGGGCGTTATCGCAACAACCGAGTTGCGCTACCTGGCAGGCTCTCTCGGAGAACTGCCCGGCACACTGCAACTCAGTGCATTTGTCGATCATGGCTACGCACTTCTTCATGCCAACCCGGCCAGCGATAGCGAAACGAACAGCCGCAATCTTACCGGAGCCGGGTTCGGCATGAAATGGTTCAATGTCAGCAACTACAGTTTGCAGGTAACATGCGCATGGAAAATTGCCGGCGAGAGCAACCCCACCGACACCCCTATGATTTTTGTCCAGGCGGTAAAACGGTTTTGATCGCCTGATCTGCAAAGAGTACACGGGATTCCTGCACAAAAAGGAAAACCGGAAAATACCCGGTGAGAGAAAAAAAAATTGCGTGATCTATCTGTTTTTTTTTATAATTAAGAATGTATGTGTTATTACTTTGGCACGCATCAAAAAGCCCTTCTCTCGGGACACAGCTCTACTGACCGTTGAGCGTTCGTTCGTGTACTATTTGTTCAATCCGCTGCGCTGAGGCTTTCTGCTTCCCCGCTTCCGGAATGGGTCTATGCCTTTTCAGGGGGGTTCCTTCCCCCCTTTTTCCCAACAACAACCCTGGAGGTAATCATGAAACAACTGAAAACGCTGCTTTTTCTTGTCATTTTCTCGCTCCCGTCTCTTGTATTCGCCGATCTTACAGGCAAGTGGAGCTGTAACGATGGTGGCACCTACTACATGCGTCAGATTGGAAGAGATGTCTACTGGTTTGGAGAACGCTCGCCAACCTCTCCAACCTGGTCGAATGTTGCCGTTGGACAAATTGTGGGAACCCAGATTAATCTCCGCTGGGCAGATGTGCCCAAAGGCTCAATCATGCAATCAGGCAACTTGACTCTTCGTCTCGATAACCCAAACAAAGCAACAGCAACCTACAAAACCGGCGGCTTCGGAGGCTCAATCTGGACTCGGCCATAACTGCATTTCAGGCGGAACAACCTCAAAAACTGTTCCGCCTGATAAAATTTTACTGACCATGCAAATCAAGAACAATTCTCTCTCGGTATTTGTTGCCGGTGACGTGACAATTGACTGGAACATAGCAAACATGGCAGCGCCGCTCTCCTCGCAGATCTCGTCTCCTCCATGGCAAATCAACTCAATAGCGAGCTGCCCTTTGCTCTTGACGTTTCAGAATATTGCAATCAGCAGGAAGATCGTCCCATTTCAATTGCTGTTTTTGGCCCTCCAGGTCACCACTTGGTGGCAAAAAACTCGGATGGCTGCGCTTTTTTCTTGCGCCAATGCAGGATGGTGAATTTAATTTGCCTTTCAGACCAACAAAGACAAAAAGCGTCACGCACTGCTTGTTGACTGGGAACGACTGCCGAAAGAGGAAAAAGATAAACGGCTCTCACAGGTTTCAGAAAATATTCCCCGCTTGCTGAAAGCGGCTGGCTATA
>CAINOO010000019.1 GCA_903851535.1 uncultured Chlorobiaceae bacterium
AAAACCATGCGGAGGCCATCCAGCTTTCAACGCTCCCTCACTATGCTGAGGCTTCAGGCGAAAAGCTGGAGATATTCATACTGTAACAGTGCGCTTCGGAATATTGATACCGGAGAAAAACTCATGCGGCTACCGTAAAAGCATAGACCTTTTTCGCGTAGGTACTGGCTGCAGCAACGTCACCCAACTTGAGTGCTTCTCTTACTCGATCGAGTCTTAACGCATCATCAAGGCTGATAGAGGGTGCCCAGCCATCCTCAAAATCAATGATCTCAATTTCGACTTCTGGCGGCGTAATTCCCTGCATGAACAAACTTTGTATGTTTTCTGGTATTCATCGTTTCCTCCTGGTGAAATTATCGGCCCACTTTTCAGGATCTGTACGATAAGCAGTTATAAGCACGGCTGGAGATACTTTCCCCGGAATACTCAGATATTTGCGGAAACCGACCAGCAAACAAAACAGATAGCAGGGTTTCCAAACACATTTATTGCCGCCGACAACATTGAATATCCCTGGAAACACACAATCCCGATCTGTATGTTTGGGTTTTGATACGAACAAAGCCTTAACCGTTGGGGCACATCCTCGCTTTGAAGGAGGAAAAAAACTTGCGATATTCATGCAGTAACAGTTCACTGCTGAACATTTATACTGCAGAAATACTTATACTTTGAGAATTTTCAGGTTTGCCCAATAAAATAATGAGGAGGTCAATTTATGCCTGTTATCGCAAGATTTACGGCATCATTATCAAGATGTACTTTATCCAGATCGAGCATGGGGTAGCTCACTTTCATGCAATCTATGGGGAGTTTAATGCTGTTTTTGGTATTGACTCACTGGAAATGATTGAAGGAGATTTACCCGGGAGAGCACAATTGCTCGTCAAAGAGTGAGCCAAGTTTTATCAAAAAGAGTTTCTGGAAATGTGGAATTCCCAGAAATTCATGCAACTGCCAGGATTGGAGTAATGAAAAGATGGAACAGATACCAAAAATTACAGCGATACAAACCGGAGAGAAGACGCAGTTAAGGGTGACGTTTGAATGCGGTACTGAAAAGCTGTACGATTGCAGCAAACTGCTTGCAAGGCCAGAGTTTCAATTGCTGAACACTCCGGCATTTTTCAACGGCGTGCGGGTTGACCCGGGCGGTTATGGCATTTCCTGGAATGATGACGTTGATATCAGTGAATATGAACTCTGGACAAACGGCAAAACCATAGAACCCGGATAAAACCTATGAATTAACACCGTTTTTGCGCTATTATATCGTTCAAGGGATGCAATCTTTTTACAGGTACTCAAGTCAACGTTTGCTTGACGAAGTATCCTACACACCAACAGTATCAATCTCACCCATAATCCTCGCGGTTTCCATTAATGAGACGATGATGCGCTGGTAGTGGCGGAGATTTTTGAAGCTGAGTTCTCTCCCCTTCCGGTCTTTGAGCCACTTTTGTGCGGGCAGTTAGCCAGCGATGTACTGAAAAAGCTTGCGCAAAAAGGGGTTGGTTCTGGGAATCAGCTCTGCCGCCTCCTTTCGATTGAAATCTCCCCGGATCAACTTTTACAGTTTGCAGAAACACATCACTAACAGTAAAACTGTTAATCCAGTGTTTGCGGGTTCATTTGACACATTTCCGGTTCCATCACCTCATCGACCCCGCACACCGCCATTATTTGACGAGTGATTGTTCGGAGTTGTACGCCGTGACCGCCTCAATGATTTTATGAGCAGCCTGAAGCGGATCGAGGTCGGAGACGTCAACCTGCAGGTTTGCCCGTTTGTAACTTTTGCCAAAGTAGGTCATGTCACCCTTTAACTCCCGCAGGTACAATTTCTTCTCTTCGAGTGTCAACTCTTTCTTGATCGGGCGGGAGTCGATGTCGTAGAAGCGGAGCCTCTCTACAATATTTTCCGGTTTATCGGTAATCGCCACCTTGATTCCATTGTTATTTTTGAGTGCATTCAGGTATGCGCCCATCAGACCACTTGAAGGTAACGCTATAACAGACTCCTTACTTTCCGGACGATTCAGCAAATCGGCAAGAGCTTTTGCTGCCTCTTTCCGATACTCGTGCATGTTAAAACATCTTTGCTGCAGGCGCTCAATGCTCGTTTTGAAGAAGACTTCGACTTCCACATCCAGATCAAAAAAACCTTATACCAAGCAATTCGGCAACTATTGCGCCAATTGTTGATTTTCCGACACAACCGACCCCTGTTATAAATATTTGCACCCGGCACCCCGCACTGTTGATGTGAATGGTTACTTTTGAACAATTTTAGCCGAAAATAACAAAAAAACGGAGTACGGCAATCTGCACTTTGCCAAACGACTGATGAGAGGTGTTGAGGTGCTCAATACGTCAAAGGGTTTTCTCTGCCCCTATGGAAACAATAGTTGTGGAGAGGAATTTATTCTTGCCAGCAGAGTGCCGATGAATTATCTGTCTGTTTTGGGCAGGGTGATGACGACGGTGGTGCCGCGCATTGGAGCGCTGTTTATCCTGATCGTGCCACTCATCTCCTTGATGATTCCATAACTGATCGAGAGACCAAGGCCCGTCCCTTTTCCCGACTCCTTGGTTGTATAAAAGGGATGCATAATGTACTCCATATTCTTTTCGCTGATACCGATGCCATTATCCTCCACGCTTACTACCACAGCATCGTTCAACGCAAAGGTGCGTATGAGTATTTTCATTTCAAAGGGATCGGTATGAAGCTGTTTCTTCTCTTCAAGAGCATCCATGGAGTTTTTGACCAGATTGAACATCACCTGCTCAAACTTGTAAATATTGCCGGTC
>CAINOO010000020.1 GCA_903851535.1 uncultured Chlorobiaceae bacterium
AAAGATTATCAGGGAGCAATAGCGGATTACAACAAGGGAATCGAGCTTGACCCTAAAGATGCTATAGCGTACTACAACCGAGGGTGTGCAAAGGGTGAGCTTAAAGATTATCAGGGAGCAATAGCGGATTACAACAAGGCAATCGAGCTTGATCCGAAATTTGCCATAGCGTACTACAACCGAGGGCGTGCAAAGGTTGAGCTTAAAGATTATCAGGGAGCGATAGCGGATTACAACCGGGCAATCGACCTTGATCCTAAGAATGCTTTGGCGTATCAAAACCGGGGTACCTCAAAATTTTACATCGGTGATTATCAGGGGGCGATAGTGAATTATAACAAGGCAATTGAGTTGAATCCAAAATTTGCAGAGCCTTATGTCAGTCGTGGTATTGCAAAAAAAGCATTTTATGAAAGCAAATATAATTTTTCATACGCCAACAGAGCTTCTGCAATGTCAGACCTCTATCAGGCCAAACTGCTTGGTTATTCGGATGCACAAAACATAATTGATGAATGGAATCGGGATGTTCAGAGAGCTGTAGCCGCTAAAAGAGAAGCGGAAGCTGAAAAACAGGAGAGTTATTCTCGCAGCTATAGCAGTGGCTATCGTTCTAACACATCGAGTTCCTCAAGTCCTTCATATCAGCCCGCTTCGCAGCCCTCCCGATCGCAATCGATGGACTGGAGCGGCTACAACAAATCAGCGACTCAAATAAACAATACACTCAACGATGTTATACGCAGAACGAAATAAAATGTGAGTGGAATGAAAATATTTTGAAAGCAGAGCAAGGAAAGGTACGAAGTGGAAGCAGGTTTGTTATGATTGTTGTATCAACTTTATCACAAAGAAGAGGCTTCTTATGCAAATAGCCATTGATTTACCCAATGATTTTGTCGCATTTCAGGCAGTGCCCGACATTCGGCAAGAAATTCGCATCTCTTATGCTCTTTGGCTCTATCAGCAAAGGAGGGTTACGCTGGGTAAAGCAGCGGAGTTGGCCGGGTGCAATATTTATGACTTTATGAGTATCTGCAAAACCAATCTACAACCGGTCATCGATATTTCGCAGGATGAGTTACTTGAAGAACTCAATGGGTTTTCTCCATCATGATTCTGGTTGCAGATGCTTCCGCCTTGATTGCTCTTGCTGCTTCAAGCCAAACGGGTCGAATTGTAGATTGTCGTTTTTTTACTTGAAAGAGGGGTTGTCCTCCTCGTTTGCACGTCTGTTTGAAAAAAGGAGGCTTTGGTAAATTTTTGTAAGGGTTAAGTTTGCCAAACTTTTTATTTTTTTGTGAAAGCAAAATATTGCTGATATTTGATGTGTGTTATTCAACGTAACGGCTTATTTGATTGAAAGCTATGTATGCAGAACGATTGATATTGGAGACCGATATGATGGGTAAACTGAAGCGAGTGCCGAAACTCCCCCCCAATAAAAAGCTTGAGGCTATTTTTTTGGTTATTTCAGAGAATGCTGTTTCTACGGAAGCCCTTCGTCGAGTGCCACATCCTGATATAGCAGGAAAGGTTGTCATTAAAGGCGATATCATGAGCAGCGTGCCTTGCTCAAATTGGGATTTGCCTGAATGATTGTTCTTGATACTCATATATGGCTTTGGTGGGTGAACAGGGATACTGGTAATCTTGCTCAGTGTCGAATCGAACAGATCGCAAATGCTGATATCGTCGCTGTATCGGCAATAAGCTGTTTTGAAGTAGCTTGGTTGGAGCATCACGGACGTATTGCTTTACCTGCTGGAAAAAGTGATTGGTTTGAAAAAGCGCTTGATGGATCAGGTATAAAATTACTACCCGTTACTCCTGAAATTTCCTGTACAGCGGTTGAGTTGCCTGAGCACCACAGTGATCCTCAGGATAGAATAATCATTGCAACAGCTCTCGTGCATAAAGCGAGTCTTATGTCCTCTGATCGAAAATTTAGCGGTTATACAGAACTGGAGAACAGTTTGCTGTAGCGTAGAATAAGGGTATTGGTCAGATATTCTTGATTTTACAGGAGTAAGAAAACACCATAGGACATGATAACCGTACCTGTTACCTCAGCCGAAGGGTTGTATGGAATGTATAAAGCATTGCTGCACGATGAACAGCAACGCTTTTTGCAAAAGTTACTGCATCAAGAAGCTGACAGGCTTGGAACTTTGGCATTGTATGAAGCGTGCCGTGAAGCCAAAGATGACGGTGATTTTTTAACAGACGATGAAAGACCGCCTTTCTTGCCAGTTTGCCACAATGAAACTCTTAATCAATAAGCGTTTTGTAATGGATACCCGGAAAATTTAAGATGATCGTATTTTAATTGAAATTGCGTAAAATAATTGCTGCTATCGAGGATTGTGGTTCACTTAAAGATATTGTTGAAGCCTCTGGGTTATCAGGATATTTTGGTTATTATCGCATCGGTGCTTATGTTGCGAATAATACAGTCAAACTTTTGCGGGTTGGACGCCGTGAAGATTTTTATAAATATTTCTCGCCAGAATAATTCATTCTCATTTCCGGTGTAATTTTTTCGATGAGGCCAGTATGAAAGTAATGCCTGATGATCATGACATGCTTGCTGAATATGATTTCTGCAAAGGCATAAGGGGTAAGTATACAGCCAGATATTCTGAGGGAATAAATGTCATTGATACGGCATTTGATGAGGGCACGCTTGAGGTTCCCCGGCGGTTGGTGGATAGTGGCATGAGCGTTGAACAAGCCGCAAGTATTGTCGGTGTGCCGGTTGCATTGTTGCCGACGTCTTGAGTTACAGTATTGGGTGAATTTTCATTATTAAAAAACGGAGACCCTGTGGGACAATTTTTAGCTATAGGACTTGTTACGCAAATTAGTGTAGATAAAAAAAAACTTGCTCGAACTCAACTTACACCTGAACAACTGCAGGAACGAATGAAAGCTGAGTTGCATTATGATCCTGCACTTTATCTCTTACGTGACAATGATGACTTTTATAGCTTCGACTTGAAAGAAGATATTTTTTATGCACAACTTCTTCCGTTGTTAGAACAACTCTATCCGCTGCTTTATGAGAATAGCGAAATGTATCAATATCCTCTTCAGAAACTCCCCACATTGCCGCCTTCAGAATGGATTGCCTGGGCAAAAAATAAACCAGATGAATCGTTTCAATTTGATAAATACGGCATGAGAGAGACTATACAAGAAAAATTTACCGATGTTCATTTTCATTATGAGAGCATTATGCTTTCCATGGAAGGTAAAATAATGATGGAAGCATACGGAAGACAATTCAGGTTTGTTAATTATACCATGATGCAAACATTTAAAGAGTTTCCTCTTGCTGGAGCATTACGAATGTATATTACCGGATAGTGACGCGCTTCTATCGTTGTCGAAATTACCCTCCATCCAACATTTTCAATCAATGCGAGTGTAATTGAAATATTGTTGGCGACAATGCCTTTCAATTCGTTGAATTTTTTGTAATGATGCTCGTGAAGGGAATGGACAGTTTCAGGGGCTTTGTGCTCAAGGAGTTTTACCACATTTTTCGTGACCGCAGAACGGCGTCCATTCTTTTCGGGATGCCGCTTATCCAGTTGCTTCTCTTTGGCTTTGCCATTCGCAACGAGATTCAGGAGGTCACTCTCGGTATCTTTGACCAGTCGCACGATACCGTCACCCGTGAAATTACCGACAAGCTTGCCTCCTCCGGCTACTTTATCCTGACCAAAGAGCTGCACTCCACAAAAGAGATAGAGCAAGCCTTCTCGGAGGGGAGCATTACCGAGGCAATGGTGTTTGAACCGGGCTTTGCTTCGCGCATGATGCGGGAGGGGAGGGCGACCGTCTCGGTGATTACCGATGGGTCGAACCCCAATGTTTCAAAAATTATCACCGGTTACACCGCCTCGGTGTTGCAGGAGTACCGGAACGCGGCATTCGGGGCGGCACAGGTCGGCGTTGAGGCGGTGCCGCTCATGATGTTCAACCCTGAGCTGAAAAGTGTCTACCTCTTTGTGCCGGGGCTGATGGCGCTCATTCTTATGCTTGTTTCGGCGCTGATGACCTCCATCAGCATTACCCGGGAGAAGGAGAGTGGCACCATGGAGGTGCTGCTCGTTTCGTCACTCAGGCCGGTGGAGATCATTGTCGGCAAGGTGGTGCCCTACTTTCTGCTCTCTTTTGTCAATGTGGTGACGGTGGTGGCTCTCGCCTCCTTTGTTTTCGGCGTTCCCTGCAGGGGGAGTGTGACCTTGCTCATGCTCGAATCGCTCCTCTTTATTGTTACGGCGCTCTCGCTTGGCATCTTCATCTCCACCATCACCGACTCGCAGCAGGTTGCCATGATGATCTCCCTCGCCGGACTGCTTTTGCCGACCATTCTTCTCTCTGGTTTCATTTTTCCGGTTGCGAGTATGCCGCTGCCGCTACGCCTCATCAGCAACCTCATTCCGGCAAAATGGTACCTCATCATTGTGCGGGGGATTATGCTGAAGGGGACAAGCTTCGGTTATATCTGGAAAGAGACACTCATTCTTGCTGTGATGGCGACGGTGCTGCTGGCCGCCAGTGTCAAAAAGTTCAAGATCAGGCTTCAATAGTGGGCCTCTCAATTCACCGGCCATCCGTCGGCTTTGCTCTGAAGCCGCTCATGATGCTGGGTTGAAGTGTACGGATAATCAACAGGAAACGAGGCGATGCGTATAATATGGTTCTTGGTTCAAAAAGAGTTTCTGCAGATCTTCCGCAACCGGGGGATGCTGCCAATAATCATTGTCATGCCCTTTATCCAACTGGTGATTCTCTCCAACGCAGCTACCTTCGACATCAAGCGAGTGCCGATGCACCTGCAGGACAGGGATCGCACGACCCTTTCGGAGCGACTGACGGAGCGCTTCACCGCTGCCGGATATTTTCGCTTGACAGGCAGCTCCTTTTCTGACCGCAAAAGCATCGGGGAGCTGCTCAGCCGGAGTGCCGACCTTGTGCTCGTCATCCCGCACGATTTTGAGCGCGACCTTGCCACAACCGGCCACGCTAAAGTGCAACTGATTATCAATGCCGAAGATGGCTTTTCGGCAGGTGTGATTCAGGCCTATGCCAGTGATATTATCGGCAGCTTCAACCGCGAAGAGCTGCCGAAATCATCGGGCAAGGTAACACTTGATGCGAAGCCGGAGATTGCCCTTGTCTCCGCAGGCTGGTATAATCCTGAACTTGAGTACGCTCATTACATGGTGCCGGGCATCCTTGTCATTCTTGTCACACTCATCGGTCTCTTTCTCTCCGGCATGAACGTTGTCCGGGAGCGGGAGATTGGCACTATCGACCAGATCAACGTCACCCCCATCAAGCGCTACCAGTTCATCACCGGCAAGCTGCTTCCCTTCTGGATTATCGGTCTGGCTGAAATGAGCATTGGCTTGCTGATTGCCCATCTCCTCTTTCATGTTCCCATGCTCGGGAGTTACTGGCTGATTTACCTCGTCTCAGCCATCTACATGCTCGTTGTGCTCGGCATGGGGCTTCTCATCTCCACCGTCACTGAAACCCAGCAGCAGGCGATGTTCGTCGCCTGGTTTTTCATGGTCATATTTACCCTGATGAGCGGCCTCTTCACCGCCATCGAAAGTATGCCCCACTGGGCCCAGACCATGACCTTGATCAACCCCGTCCGCCA
>CAINOO010000021.1 GCA_903851535.1 uncultured Chlorobiaceae bacterium
ACTGTTTCACGCTTTTTCGTCAACGAATAGTCGAAGCTTCCGCCCTTGATCAGGAGATACTCCGCACCCAGCGGATCGATGAGGATGCCTGCTGCAAGAGGCTGCTCTTTGGAGAGTTTCGAGAGGTTGAACTCCTTTACCACTTCAAGAGCCTCTTTATGAGCATCCAACTCGCCAATAGCGTTGAGGCACTGCACGAGGTACCGCTGCCGATTCAGGGTGGTCTCAGGCGCCATCAGCTTGCTCCGTAGCGCATCAAAAGAGATCTGCGGAGCCTCCTCAATGAGGGTGGTCAGCAAATCCTGCTGCTTCTGCGTCATCTCTTCACTGACTGGCGAGTTGAAGAGTTCGCGCATAAAGGTGTCAAAGGTTGCGGCATCGGCCTGGCCAATAAAAAAGCGCAGCGGCTCATTCCACCAGTCTTCACCGAAATACCCGGCAAAAGTGGCCATGCGCTGCTCCCGGCCACACTCTTTGAGGAGTTGCAGGCCAGCCATGTACTCCCTGAACGACTTGTGGCGAAAAAGGTACTCCCTGTCACGATACTCCACCAGCAGTCCAGCGCGGTCAACAAGGTTCTTGCAGAACGCCTCTGCGCTGTAGCGCCTGGTCAGCGTTTTGATTTGCAGTTGCATCTGCTGCTGCATCGCCTCCCGCTCCACCTCGTCGCGTTTTACCACCTCCTGCATCCAGAGCGAGACTGGAGCAAGCACGCGCAGGGCATCATCTGCCGGGAGGAGCGGCTCCAGCCCCTTTTGACGGTCGCGGTAATCGAGGATGTAGTTCAGGGCGGCTTCATAGAGTTTCAACCGGCTGGCTGGCAGATAGTCACGATCTTTCCAGAGCATGGCCATGATCTGAAGCAGCAAGGGCACTCTGGCCAATGCCTGCACGCCCCTGTTTTTCTCCTGGGCCAAAAAGGCGACAATATCCTTTGCTTTCCGCTCGGCTTTCTCGTTCTGGCTCTTCTCCCACCGCTCCTGTGTTTCGCTCCCGGGCTTCAGCTCGCCAAGATATGCCGCCCTGAACCATTTTTCCAGAAACTCCGTCTGCTGCTCACTGGTAAAGTCCATGATGTCGGCCCGCGTGTGACGGGAGGCAAGCTCAATCCCCTCCGCCTTCCTGTAACCGGTGGAACGGGAGGTGACCACCACCTGCGCTTTTTTGGAGCTGGCGACAATGCGGTCAATCCATCGGCACGCCTTGATGCGCTGCTCTGGGTCGCTGATTTCATCGAGGCCGTCAAAGAGGAGAAGTGTTGGGCGCTGTTGCAGCCAGCGAGAGAGGTGCTTCTCTTCAATGTCAAGATTGTGCAGCGCCGACCACGCAATAAGGTTACCGCAGAGCGGTGCGTAGTCTCCATTCTCCACGATGAGGTCACGGAGTGGCAGAAAAACCACGAGCAGCGGCTCAGTGAAGCCAAGCTTCTGCCTGTTGTCAAGAGCGGTGAGGGCATAGTGCTTGAGCAGCGTTGTCTTGCCGGAACCGGGGTCGCCAATAATGAGCAGCAGCCGTTGTTGCTCAAACACAAGGCGCATCACCTCCTCCGGCTTGCGGATCTGCTCATTGAGTTTCTGCTCCTGCACCTGTTCCTGCGCCGGGCACGCTTCGCCGCACTTGAGGTCGCTGTCGCAACGCCAGGTATCGGAGAGGCGAAGGGCCACAAAGGTGTCGGTCAGTCCTACCGGAACATTGTCGAGCGCATGGGTGCCAAGAAGGTTGCTGATATCAAGCTCCCTCCTGAGCGCCTCATGGTAGTCATGAAGATGGTCACCGTCGAGGGCCTTGAGCGTCTGTGCCTCTCTGACGTCGGGGTTCAGCCGTTTCGGGAGTGGAAAGGTGGCGATATAGGAGGGCGACGGAAAGAGTGCGGTATCAAGCGCCCACACTTCGCGGGGCTTGTCGTGGTAGCATATCGGGAAGATGGTCACCTGGCAGCACTGTGCGGTGGCATACATGGCGCAATTAGGCCACTCGCGTGTCTGGTATGATGCCCCTGCACCAAGCTTGAGGTAACCGCCATGCTGCGACACCATGCTTTCGGTTTCGATCTCGTGGTAGTGGCCGTGCAAGAGCAGGTCAACCGATGCGCCAAGAGTGGCCCGGATATTTACCCGCTCAACCGCGCTCAGCCAGTCGAGCGGATGGTGCAGCAGGGCAATGTTCACGTCTGCCGCCTGCTCCTGCAGCGCTTTCGTCGCATCGACGAGGCAGCGGCGACCGAGCAGCAATTTGCCATGATCGTAGTCGTCGATACTGAAGAGCACACTGTTCAGCAACAGCATGGCTACCCTCACCTGCCTGACCTGCACCAGCTCAACGGCGCTGCAGGTGGCGTCGGTCGAAAAGCTGCGGATAGCGGCAAAATAGCCGTTGTACCATGCGCCGTAGGCCTGGAGCTTCTGAAACTGGCTGCCCAAGGCCACTCCAGCAGGATCAAAAAACCTGTCGGAGCTTGCATCGTTGTCAAGGGTTCTTGGTAAAAATTCGTTCACCGTGCGGTCAACATCGTGGTTGCCGGGCACCACAAAGAGCCGCCTTTTGTCAAGCCCGGCAGCGGCGAGCAGGTCATCAAAAAAGAGGGTTGCCTGCCGGTACTCTTCTGCCTTGCCACTGTGGACAATATCGCCGGTGACCACAATCAAATCCGGTACGCGCCCCTCTTCGCGGAATTGCTTCACCGAGGCAACAAGCGCACGAAGAATCACCTCCTGGTCGTAGCGTCCCCGCAGGCTGAGGTGCAAATCCGAAATATGCAGCCAGGTGAGAGCCGTGTCGAGCTCACCCGTGATTTTCAGTGCCTCCTGATATCCCTCTGTCGCTTTTGTCATCTCGTTCAGCATGGTCTGAATGGTCAAAAACTAACCCGGAAGTTTGCCCCACTTGGACAAAAAATCTCAATACTCAACCTTTCCTCTCGCGGCCTTTACCGCTCCCCGCTTCACCTTGCTCTCCAGACGCCGCTCCTGAGAGCCTTTGGTTGGTGCGGTAGCCTTGCGTTTTTTGACCGGCAGAGCAACATGCTGAAGCAGCGCTTGCAGGCGCAGCAGGGCATCCATCCGGTTCTTCTCCTGTGAGCGGTATCGCTGCGCCTTGATGATGATGATGCCCTCCTTCGTCATGCGGTGATC
>CAINOO010000022.1 GCA_903851535.1 uncultured Chlorobiaceae bacterium
CCTTAACGGCAAGAATACATGATGCTCTCGAATGATATCAGGTGATACACGTTTGAGTCCACCCGCTCCAGTCATCGATGCTTCCCCTTCCTGTTTGAACGTCGAAGATTGAAAGTAATAAAAGAGAAACTTGCGATCAACACCTGTCGCCCGAACAACAAATAGTTCAGAACTGCCAAAACCCTTACCACTTACAAGGTTCTCTGCGATTGCAATGTTTCCATTTTCAAAGCATGGCGTGACTTTTGCCAAAACAATATCGCCGTCCTCGAATGCATTATAAGAGGATGCATATTTTGAAAATTTATCTGTATTAGGGATGAAGTAGCCTCTCTTAACCCTGTCCATGGGCAAGAAAGTTAGCTCATCATCCTCTTCAAACTCGTGGAATGAAACGGGTGGGTTAAGTTGACACACATAACGGAGAGGACTGGCTTTCCATTGTGACGTATTAGTGCTCATTCTTCCCCCTCCTTCAGCGCTCCAGCCTCTTCACTCCACTCTTCCAGCTTTTGCCGCAACAACTCTTTGCCTGGCAGATAGAGCTGATATGCCTTTGCGTGAATATTGCTCCCCGCTGGCAAGGTTATTTCTACCAAAGCATCGTGCTTCTTTTTGCAAAGAACTATGCCGATGGTCGGGTGTTCATCTTCCAGCTTCACAAAGCGGTCGAAATAGTTGACATACATCTGCATTTGCCCCAGATTCTGGTGGGTAAGAGTGCCGATTTTCAGGTCGATAAGTACGTAGCAGCGAAGCAAACGGTTGTAGAAAACCAGGTCAACGAAAAAGTGCTCTTCGTCAAAGGTGAAACGCTTCTGTCTGGCCTCGAACAGAAATCCTTTTCCCAGTTCAAGCAGAAAATGTTCAAGCTTGTCAATGATGGCGCTTTCAAGATCTGATTCGGAATACCTGTTCTTTTCATCCAGCCCAAGGAATTCAAGGACATAAGGATCTTTCAGCAAATCCTCCGGATGGCTGATAATCTGCCCTTTCGCAGCAAGATTCATGATGCCCTCTTTGTCACGGCTGAGGGCAAGACGTTCGTAAAGGCTGGAGCCATACTGTCGTTTGAGTTCAGGCAATGTCCAGCCGCTGGATGAAGCCTCGATTTCATAGAACCGACGCTCATCGTTATTATCTATTGAAATAAGAAAAACATATTGCGACCAGCTCAAGGTAAACGGTGAAGCCGATTTGGCAGACGGCATCTGCCAAATCGGTACATGAGCATCCCCGAAGGCCAATTCGCCCAACGGTATCCTGCGTTTCTGACCCAGCGTCAACTTTTCAGGGGCTGCCGATAAATGGTCAGAACCCCGATGCGCATACAAAAGATAGAACTTTCGCATGCTTCGCAGATTGCGTTCCGAAAAACCCTTGCCAAACTCTGCGCTCAAATCGGTTGCCAGCTCTTTGATTGTCTGTTTCCCGTATTCCGCCCGTTCCGAACCCTGTTGTTCGTGCTCAACAATTCGACGGCCAATCTCGAAGTTGGTAACTACCTGAATCAAGTCAACGGAATGCACTACCGCCTGACGGGCAGCACGTATCAGCTCCCGAATTTCGGTAATCAGCGCGTTCATTCCGTCACCTCCTTGAGCAAATCCATGATCCGTTTCTCGACATCAGCCAGTTCAGTGTCAATCTCCTTCAATGAGCGAGGTGCGTTATACTGAAAGAAAACTCTGTTAAAGTTGATCTCGTATCCCACCTTGCCGATACCGCCATCCTGCTCGTCGAGCGTTGCGCGGTCGATCCAGGCATCTTTCACATAAGGGCGCACTTCGCGGAGAAAGTAGCCGACAATATCTTCCTTGAGAGGAATGTTTTCGGTGTCTTTGAGCGCTGGATCAGGCTCGTATTCGATATGCTTGCCTTTAGTTGCAACATGCAGACCAAGCACCGTTTCCAGCTCGGTGCGCGTCAAACCGGCAGGCAGTGTCTGATCAGGAAACAGCGCTTCAGTATCCAGAGCTTCAATCTTTTGGTGCCTGACGATAACCGGTTCTGCTGCCGGATCAACTTCGGTGAAAACCTCACGGAATATTTTTTTCTGCGCCGTACCTTTGGCGCCAGGCGTCCATCCGCTGGCTTGATAGGGCAGGGCTTTGACCACTCGCTGCACTTTTTCCCACACGCTGTTCCAGTCGAAAAGAGGCTCGTTGCCCAGCGCCTCTTCCATCGAGAGAACAGCATCAAGCAATTCGGGGCAGGTGTCGAGAAAGCGCTCTTTGGTTTTACGGGTAATCTGGAAGCGCAGGCGCAACGGGCGATGAACGGTGATGCGCCGGTAGCCAAAATCAGCGTTATCGAAAATTTTGCTGGTGTTGGAGTTGTAGAGCGCACCATGCTCGCGCGTAACCGTCTCAATGGTAGCTTCATCAAGGTAGCGGCGCTTGTTGCCAAGGCTGCGCTTCATCGGTATCCAGCGTTCGCGAGCATCGATCAACTGAATCTTGCCCTTGCGGTGAGCCGCTTTGCGATTGCTGAGTACCCAGATAAAGGTACCGATACCGGTATTGTAGAACATCTGCTCGGGGAGTGCAACGATGGCTTCAAGCCAGTCGTGCTCAATAATCCACCGGCGAATTTCACTCTCGCCGCTGCCTGCGCCACCGGTAAAAAGAGGGGAACCATTGAAGACGATGGCCACGCGTGATCCGGGTTTGTTGCGGTTGCCTTCGTGCCAGGGCTGAAATTTGGAGATCATGTGGACAAGAAAGAGCAGTGCACCATCGTTGATGCGCGGGAGCTTGCCGTTATAGCCCCGGAAGTTTGGCCAGCGATCAATCTCTCTCTTTTCCCCCTTCCAGTCCACTCCGAATGGGGGATTGGCGAGCAGATAATCAAAACGCATCTCGGGAAACTGATCGTTAATCAGGGTGTTGCCGTATTCGATACGGCTGTCTTTATGACCTTTTATGAGCAGGTCAGAGGCCGCTACGGCGTAGGAGCGCGGGTTATAGTCCTGTCCAAACACTTTAACCGTTGCCTGCTCGTTGTGGGCACGAATCCAGTTCTGCGCCTCGGCCAACATGCCACCCGTACCGCAGGCAGGATCACAGATCGTAACGATAATGCCCTCCTGTGTCAATACCCTGGTATCTGGCTCCAGCAAAAGGTTTACCATCAGTCGAATAACTTCGCGGGGCGTAAAGTGGTCTCCCGATGTCTCGTTCGCCGCTTCATTGAATCGCCGGATCAACTCTTCGAAGACCAGCCCCATGGTGATGTTATCAACCCGCGAGGGGTGCAAATCCATATCTTCGAACTGGGCAACAACCTGATAGAGCCGGTTGGCCTCTTCAAGCTTTTCAATCTCCTTGTCAAACTCAAAGCGCTCAAAAATTTTGCGAATGTTCTCTGAAAAGCCGTTGATATAATCGGTGAGATGGCGGCCGATATTGTCAGGATCACCCTTAAGCTTGCGAAAATCAAGCTGGCTGTGGTTATGAAATCCCAGCGGCTTGCCATCTTCATCTTTGGCCAGATTATTCAGTATGGCTTCAATACTGGCCCCACCCCTGGCGGTGAGCTCTGCATGTTTGTTGAGGACACTCTCTTTGGTTGGCTCCAGCACGCAGTCGAAGCGGCGCAGTACCGTAAGCGGCAACATCACCCGTTCGTACTGAGGAGGCCGGTAAGGCCCGCGCAGCAGTTCGGCAACCGACCATATAAAATTTGAGAGCTGCTGAAAATTAGCTGGGGGCATGGTTATTGATCGTCCTTAATTGCTATTACAAAAACTTTGCGTGTACGATGTGCTGCCGGGGAGCAAAACAAAGATAGAACAGAAACATCACCTCCCGCAGCACTTCTTGAACTTTTTTCCGCTGCCGCAGGGGCATGGCTCATTGCGTCCGGTTTGCTCGGCTTCGTCGGCAATCACCACGCCTTTTTCCTTTGCCTGTTCCCTCTGACGCTGAGGTAGCCAGAA